>CAZXCC010000037.1:0-17279 GCA_964638945.1 uncultured Veillonellaceae bacterium
AACACTCCTCGCCTGACATTTCTTCATTGACGATATTATAGCACTTACTCCTTATTGAAGAACCCGCCTTTCCATCAGCATAAAAAAAGCCTGACGATTCATCACATCAGACTTTCCCATGCCACCATCAGCATGTTTAGATATCTAACTACTTACGGGTTTGCATTGATTTCGTAAATCAGTTCATTGCGTATCATTTACTGAGGTTTCGGTTTATTTTCCCTAAAATATCACAAACGAAATCAATTTCCGCTCCTGAAAGTCCTTTAAATACTGCCGCATTCAGGTGGTCAGAAATTTTACTGAAGCTCGTTTGCAAGCTCCTCCCTTTCTCGGTTAAACGAACATAAGTGATCCGATTGTCTTCTCCGCTTTTTTCCTTACGAACATAGTCGTGCGCAACGAGCTTATCCACCAATACGGTAACCGTGGGTTGCGTCCTGTGTATTTTTTCCGCCAGAGCCTTCATGGTGCAACGTTCGCAAGAAAACAACCGGACTAAAATATCGACGTGTGACGGAAAGATCCCTTCGATACCATAAGCTGCAAGCTCACCAACAATAAATTTTCGCGTATTTTCATTCGTCCTGTCGAGAAGCGATATCAAATCATTTCTTTTCATATTCATATTATATTTAGATATCTAATCATCGTCAAGAAGAACATGTGGTCAGCCTGTGCTAAGCCTGGTTATATCGCCAACTTAATAAACTGCCGCAACAGTATTTTACCATACTCATTCTCCTCAACAGACCGCAGCAGAGCATCTACATCCCGGCCTTGCTGCATCAAAGCTTCACGCTCGGCTTCAATATACGAACAGGTTATTCCCTTGTTAAATTCGGGATGAAACTGGACTCCCCAGATATGACCATCCAGTACAAATGCGTGATGCGGTTCAAATTCATTCCTTGCCAGCAACTTTGCCCCTTCAGGAAGTTTTAAAACTGTCTGGGCATGGCTTGCATACCCCGGAAAACGCTCCGGCAAAACACTAAGCAGGATATCGTTTTTCCCATCCGTACTCAGGGCAATATCGACGCTGCCCATCTCCACACCGCCCGGATGATAGTCCACAATGCCGCCGAAAGCATCCGCAAGCAACTGATGTCCATAACAGATCCCGAGAATAGGGATCTGCAATTTTCGGATGCTTTGCAGCCATTCGGCAAGAGAAACGCTCCATGCTTCCCGCTCTGTAACCATTGAATGTGATCCAGTGATTACTATAGCAGATATATCGTCAATTCCCGGAAGTTTTTCTCCCTTGTATACGGAAGCGACCATCACATCTTTTGCAGGAATACCCATCTGCTGTAAGACCTGCTCTTCAAAATCACCGTAAAGTTCCTTAATCTCCGGGAACGTCGATCCTGTTTTAATAATCAGCAATTTTTTCAATATCCATCACCTATTTCTTTTTCATTTTACTCTTCACCCTACCCTGAAGGCCATTTTCATTTTTGCTCAACCCAATGTGTCCTGTATCAGACGGGCCGCATTCCGATAAAATATTTTCTCGATTTCTGTCTGTGAAAATCTATCCATTTCCAAGGTCTGTCGTAATTTACCGATTTCACCGGAGTTTGCGATCTCCAGGTCAGGGTCGATCCCGTCTAAATCCGTACCGATTGCAAGCACATCCATACCTCCTATTTTCCGGATATGCCGGATATGTTGAATCATATCTTCCACACGACTTCTTGTACCCGTACCCAAAAACTCACTGCAGAAATTGATTCCGATCACACCGCCTTTATCCGCCAATACCCGGATCATATCATCCGTCAGATTGCGGAGATGACCTGTTACCGCACGTGCATTGGAGTGAGAAGCAACAAAGGGCTTTTGCGACAACCTTGCCACATCATAAAAACCGCCGTCTGATAAATGAGATACGTCGATCAGAATTCCGAGCCGATTCATTTCGCAAACCACGTCCCTGCCAAACTCCGTCAGTCCTTTTGAACGATGTTCGCCACCGGCATTAGGAAACCCGATCTCGTTGGGATAGTTCCAGGTCAATGTTATTAAACGGACTCCAAGACGATGAAGATTGCGCAGATGAGCAATCTGGCCGCGTAATACTCCGCCTTCCTCGATTGTCAAAATCGCCGAAATTTTATCATCCTCCCGGTTGTCCAGCATCTCCTGATAACTGGTCGCAAGACGGATTGAATCCTGATTTTGCTCAAGTTCAATGAAAAAGCGATCTAGCATCTGTAGACAGGTATCCAGCGGATCAGTCGTTTTTTTAAGATCTACAAATAAAGCAAAAAATTGGGCCAGCGAATCTCCAGCCCGCAATTTTTGAACATCAACGCCATAATCGTTTTCCCGCAAGTTCCCGCCGTCCATCAGACGCAGAACTGTGTCACAGTGCATATCAATCAGTTTCATGTTCATTCCTTTCCTGCATCCAGACAAACGGTTTACAATCACTTCATCATAAACCCTTTCAAATCCGTTACGATTCACGCTATGAATTTATTATATGCTTTTTGTTTACCGGAGTCATTGAATAACAATACACTTCAAAAAATTTCAATGGAAAATCCATGAAGGTTCAATATTTATTGTTCGAATAATTCTTTGACGTTCTTCAATTCTTCACGGATATTTATGCCCTGCGGGCAATGCGTCTCGCATATGCCGCATCCCAAGCATCCCGAGGCAGGCGTTGACAATTTGGTGAAAATTCCATACATCTGCCTTGCTGCCGGAGTACCGTCAAAAACTGAATAGTCATTATAACATGCGAAAAAACCGGGAATATTCAGTCCGGCAGGGCAGGGCATGCAATACCCGCAAGCAGTGCAGTTCACTTTGATTTTTTCTTTAAATAGCCTTTTGGCTTCCTCTATCAATTCATTTTCTTTTGCCGTCAGAGAATTCGGCAGTGAATCCTGAGCCACTTTTAGATTTTCGGTCACTTGTTCCATCGCATTCATCCCGCTCAAGACAACAGATACTTCCGGATGGTTCCACACCCATCGCAAAGCCCATTCTGCCGGCGTTCTCTTACTCTCGGCCTGATCGAACACAGCTTGGATCGTATGGGGCAAATTCACCAGATTTCCGCCCCGCAGCGGCTCCATGACGGCAATCCCCAATCCTTTTTTCGCAGCATACTTCAACCCTTCCGTACCAGCCTGATACTCTTCATCCAAATAATTGTACTGAATCTGGCAAAACGACCAGTCATAAGAATCGACAATTTCTTTAAATACCTCAACCTGATCATGGAAAGAAAAACCGGCATAACGAATCCGCCCATCCTGTATTGCCTGATCCAAAAACTCACCGATCCCCAGTTCCTTTAATTTTGGCCATACTCCCTTGTTTAATGCGTGAACCAGATAGAAATCTATGTGATCTGTCTGGAGACGTTGCAGCTGTTCGTTCAGATACCTGTCCATGTCAGACCGGGTCTTGATCAGCCAGCTGGGTAACTTTGTCGCCAGTTTCACCCTCTCACGGTATCCTTCCTGCAAGGCTTCCCCCACAAAAAGTTCGCTGGCTCCACCCTGGGTAAACCCTGTACCATGATAGGGATATGCCGTATCCACATAATTTACTCCTGAGTCAATAGCCTGCCGGATCAAGTTCGCTGCATTCTGCTTGTCAATCTTTGTCGGATCCTTGTCAAGGATTGGCAGCCTCATACACCCGAACCCCAAAGCAGAAACCATTTCGTTTGTCTTCCCATACTTTCTGTAAAGCACAGCGATTCCTCCCTATATTTCTCTAAAAAGGCCCTTTACTGTTTGATTGCATCCCATATTGCATCCACCCCCGCATTCAGCAAGGAATCATCCGGTTTGACAACACTGAACAAACGCAGTTTCACCAGAGAAATCGCCGCTCCATACGCCAGTGTACTGATCATTTCAAGCGGCAAATTTTTCAACAGATTCTCCTCTCTGGCCCGCTCAAATAAATGCGTCAGGGAAGCAAACATGCGCAACCCTTCTTCACGTGTTGCAGATGTGATCAGCGGTGAATTCGCATATTGCTCGATAAACAGCAGTTCTGCAGGGTTCGCTACGAAATAATCTATAATATTGCGTAGTATCAGGATAAAGCTCTCCTGCACAGGCATATCCTCTGAGAAATTCCGCAGGGTATGCTGGACAAGACGGGTCTTTACATCGATATACAAGACATTGATCAAATCCTCTTTATTCGAAAAGTACCGGTAAATAGTCCCGACTCCGATATCAGCGCGCTGTGCGATTTGTGACATGGGAGTTCCCTGAAAGCCCTGCTCCGAAATCAGTTCAAGAGTCGCCCGCAGAATGGCCTCGATCTTTTCCTGTTGTTTTTCCCTCATACGTTTTCCTCTGTCTTTCGGGCGGCAGGCTGTTTCGCAGCCCAGATACTGCCGCCAATGATCAATAGCCCCCCAATGACATGCGGCAATCCGATTGGCTCACCTAGTAGTGTAATACCCAATAAAGCTCCATAGAGGGGCAAGGTATTATAAAAAACCATGGCTCCACTCGGCCCCAATCTTGCCACTCCGGCATTCCATGCGTAAAACCCTCCTGCCGCCGGAACGACGCCAAGATAAAGAACGCTGAGAATCATCTGTGCATCCACCATCACCGGAAAACTTCTCAGCTCCCAAAGGGAGAGCAGAATCAATACGGGAAGTCCCATCATTGTGGAAAATGCAGTGGTCGATACAGCTGACCGATGGCGCATTACCCGGCTGCCTATCACGGAATACAAACCCCAGAATGCAACGGAAAGCAGGACAATGATATCGCCGACGTTAAATTGCGCCGTCTGCCAAAAGGATGCCGAACCGCCGGATATCAAATACAAAACGCCTGCAAAGCCGATGACAGCCCCCACTATCTGACGCCGTGACATGGGCTGATGCAAAAAAAAGGCCGTCATCGCACCGGTTAGTAAAGGCCCGATTCCGTTGATCAATGTTCCGTTTACCGCAGAGGTATAATGAAGACCCAAATATAGTACCGGTGAAAAGAGAACGACGCCTGTCGCCGCCATACCCGCAAGCAGCCGCCAATCCTTGCCGATTCTTCTTTCCGTTTGGGACTGGTGGCGCAAAAATATGGCAAAAATAACTGCAGCCACAAGGAAGCGGGATGCCGCCAACGTGACCGGCCCGATCGAATCTTTGAGCAGTCGCCCCATAACCATATTGGACGCCCACGCCATCGTGGCCAGATTGACATAAACGATACCCATCAAATGGTTCCACTTCGACTGTACCAAGCAAATACCACCTTATCATTTCAGGAATGAACATTCATTCCGTTTTACAAATTTTATTTTATCCCCCCTTCTTTTCTCTGTCAAGCAAGAGCCTGCAAAATTCATCCTTTATTCCTGCATCAAGTTTGTTGACTTCCGTTGGGTATTGTTTACAATGGAAAAGAGGATCCCGGCCTATGGCTGATCATTTGAGGAGTTGAACACCTGGTTTATGGAAGCTTTTGTGCATGGCATTATATTGGCATTAGGCTTGATCCTTCCCTTGGGGGTGCAAAACTTGTTTGTATTTAACCAGGGAGCTACCCAACCTGCCTTGATGGGATCACTTCCGGCAGTACTGACAGCCTCTCTTTGCGATACTTTTTTGATAGTACTGGCTGTGACAGGCGTTTCCCTGGCCATCCTGACTTTCGCCTGGCTAAAGCTAACGTTGCTTGTCATTGGTTTCTTCTTTCTTCTGTATATGGGATGGGTCGCTTGGCGTAACAGTGCAAAAAACAAAGAACCCCGGTGCTATACCGAGGTCTCCCCTTCGAAACAGATTGTGTTTGCAGCCTCCGTTTCACTGCTGAATCCACATGCCATTCTTGACACAATCGGTATCATCGGCACGAGTTCGCTCAATTATATCGGAACGGAGAGATACTATTTCACAGTTGCCTGTGTGCTGGTTTCCTGGTTCTGGTTTTTTGGACTGGCCCTGACTGGGCGAATCATAGGCAACCTGGACTGCGCCGACAGATTCATGGAAACAATAAACAAACTGTCCGCAGTATTTATCTGGCTGTCGGCACTGTATATGGGTTACCTGGCCCAAAACTGCTGAGCACGCACCACACTATTTGCATTGTATGTCGTGAGAGCAAATCAGGATGTCATTACGCCGCCCAAAGCCGGCCCCTCGCCAAAACGCCAGCCCCAGCTCGTTATCGGGATACACAAAGACATGGCATCTGTCTATTTTTTCATCTGCCAGGCGCCGCAGACACTCTTCTACCAAGCGTCGCCCGATCCCTTTGCCCCTGAAGGAAGCAGAAACAGCCAGATGATGCAGATATCCACGTCTGCCGTCATGTCCGCAAAGCACTGCGCCGACAAGAAATCCGTCCAACGTGGCAGTCAGACTGAGACCTGCGTTGCGTTCCAGATAGCAGCGGATCCGATCCCTCTCATCTGCTGCATTCAAGCCAATGCCGCCTGTTGAACTCCACAAGGCTATTGTCCTCTCATAATCATCTATCGTCATGGACTGAATGAAAAGTTCTTTCATGCCTATGCGCCGCCTTTCCATGCATTGATTCTTCAGCATATTTTTCAGTATATCTCGTTCTGCACGGAAGGGAAATCACCTGCCAATGATTTATAAATCCCAAGAAATCCATACAGGGTCGAAACAGGGGCCGCCTCTCTCGCAATCAAGGCGGCCCCTGCATACTGCAACAGCAAATTTTTATCACAATGTCGACAGTATGGTCAGTACAAGCATGGATTAATGCATTTCCCGATGAACTTTCAATGCTTCATGATATTCGATGGCCAAATCCGCCACACTCTTCGCATCGCCGCCAACTTGTTTCGTGCCTACATAAAGGTAGCAAAGAAGCTGCAGTCCGACAAACCGGCCCGGTAGCGACGGAAGTTCATAATATTCCTCTGCCTCGCCCAAGTTGATTCTTCTCTGTCCAAGCTCCATAATCTCATGCACTATTTTCCGGGCCAGGTCCAGCGGTTGCGCCGCGAACACTTGCAATGCCTCTGCTAGGAAATTGACGGTCTCCGGTTTGATCTGCTCTTTTTTTCCCTTGATTCTTTTTATTGCTCCGACAGCACGTTCCGCCAAGTTCGGGTTTTGTTTCAATAAATCCAGATATTTCAGAGCATTATCCAAATCACCGAGATCTTCATACAATTTTGCTAATCCATGCAAGATCGCAGGGTCTTCCGGCACAAGCAGATACGCCCGCTCCATCATTTGCGCAGCATCTTCCAACCGGCCTTGAAATGCCAATACACCACCCAAATTCATGAGCGCAAACACATTGTCCGGGTCCAGTTGCAGTGCCTGTTCCAATGCCTCAGTCGCCTGGACGTACTGTTTCTTTCCATAAAAGGAATATCCCAATGCTACCCAGGCGTTTGTGTACCGGGGATTTATCTCCAGACATTGTTTCAGTGTGGCAATAGAGAGGTCCAAGTCACCTGTCTCATTATAAACCAGGCCGAGATTGTACATGGCTTCGAGGTGCCCCGGAGCTTCTTCCAGCACTTTGAGCAAGAGAGTTCTTCCCTGATTGAAATCACCTTTCTGTAGGCATTGCATTGCTTTGTTGAACGTTTTCAATAGAATCCTCCTCTGCTAAATCCAATCCGCGCGAGGTATTTCTTGCCATATTACAAAAAAGCACTCCGCTTCGTTTTTTATCCTTTGCACAGCTATCTTCCTGTTTTCATTCGCCCACTGACGGTAGAATTCCTGTGAATTCCATACGGAAAAAGGTAATCGTTGCTTTGATCGCAACCGGAATATTGCCGTGTTACAATACCAATAGAATAAAAGATCCACTTGCAAAAAGACGGAGGTGTCGGATGGAATGATTGAACAAAGACAAAAAGGTTTTCGTGCGGTTCGGGTTCGTACGATTGGTGGAAATTTAACCAGTGCTCAACTGCATAGTCTCGCAGAATTGGCAGAACAATATGGTAAAGGGCAAGTGCATATCACAACCCGTCAGTCAGTGGAAATCCATTGGATAGCGGAAGAGCAACTGGACGGCATGCTTCAAAAGGTCCATGATCTCGGTTTGCTGCCGGCGGTTCGCGGTCCCATGGTATTAACAACGATTGCCTGCCCCGGTGCATCTCTTTGTAAAAAAGGAATCTGCGATACAGTTGCCTTGACCGCAAAACTGAATGATTGTGTGGTAGGACGGGAGCAACCGGGAAAAACCAAAATTGCAGTGAGCGGTTGTCCCAATTCCTGTGCAAAACCGCAAATCAATGATATTGGACTACACGGCGTCATCATTCCCGAAACGGGAGATGGTTGTGACGGTTGCAATGCCTGCATAAATGTCTGCAAAGTCGATGCCATTTCGGTTCAGAACCAAATTCCATGTATTGATCCGGAAAAGTGTGTATGGTGTGGACTTTGTGTTCGGATTTGCCCGAAAAAAGCTCTGACTGTCGGTAAGCAGGGCTATGCCGTATATATTGGAGGTAAAATCGGCAGAAAGCCAATGTTGGGCACGAAAATTTTTGCAGTGATTCCGGAGCAGGAAGCAGTACCTGTCGTAGAAACGATCCTGGATACGTATCGCAAACTGGGCCGGAAGGGAGAAAGACTTGGTGATGTGATCCAACGTATAGGCCTGGACAGCTTTCAGCAAAAAATGATTAACAATTAGCAGGTGAATTCACCGCACGTGTTTTCAACAGACGATTCTTGTAGAGAATAAAGAGTCCGAATATGCAAAATCCTACGAGATTTATAAATGCCGCTGCAATAAACGCCTTCGTGTAGCTGCCGGAACTTGCCTTTATCACGGCCACCAGGAGTGGCCCTGCGTAGGCAGCGACTGCAATGGTAAGAAACATGATCCCAAAATTCAGGCCAAGATTTTTTGTACCGAACAAGTCAGCCGTCAATGGAGCCATAAGAGCCAGGAATCCTCCATAGCAAAGGCCGATAAGCATAATTGCACAAGTCAAATAAAAATACTCATTTACATAAGACAAAGCAACCATCCCCATTCCTCCCAACGCGAACAGGACCATTACCACTGCGTACCTCCCGAGTTTATCAGATATCCATCCCCAGCAAACCCTTCCCGAAGTATTTGACATTGCCAGCACTCCGATGATTCCCGCCGCTGCTTGCGGTGTAATATTCGCTACTTCCTGAGCAATGGGGGATGCATGCCCCACGAGCATCATTCCGCTCATCTCACCTAATGTGAGCGCACTAGCGACAAAATAAAACAAAGGATCGCGCAACATCTGCCTCCAGTTTTTTTCGATAGAAGAGGATTGTTGCGATAGCTGAACTGGCGGAGTCCACCCGGCAGGACGGTAATTGTCCGGTGCTGTGCTTACTGTCAGGGAAACACCTCCAATGACCACAAAGAAGACCGCCCCCAGAACTTTCAGCGTGAAAAAAACATCATAATTGGAAATTAAAGCTACCGATATCGGTGCCCAGATTACGGGTCCTACTCCATATCCGGCAGTCAACAGACCGGAAGCCAATCCCCTTTTGTCAGGAAAGAATCGTACCGAGTTACTCATGGTTCCACCGGGGTAAACCGTCCCCAAACCGACTCCTGCAATAAGAGCGCAGGCATATAACTGATGCAGCGAGCTGATAAAGCCCATACCGGCAATGCCGCCGCCAAACAGCGCTCCACCAAGCAGAATAAGTTGTCGGGGTTTAAGGTAATCCAAAGCCTTGCCTGCAAAAATCGCAGTTACTGCAGCCATGGACATAATCAGGGTAAACGATATGGATACATCTGCAGGCGACCAATGAAAAGCACTGATCAGCGGCTTCAGGAAAATACTCCAGGCATAGGCAAATCCGGCGCACATACTGGCAATCATGCTGGCGACAAGTGTTACCCATCTTTTCGAGTCAGAGTTCATCAATTATTACCCCCGTTTTTTTATGTCAGTATGGCAGCTCTTTGAATCCAATTGTTCATATTGCAAGTTTTATGCCAGTATTGGAACATACAATAATGCATTCTCTGCAAAGTGTTGGAAACATGACCTATGGCTTACATTGTTCATGTATTGAAAGCACAACTGCGGTAGTCGCGTCAGCGGCAAAAAACAAATTTTCCATATTGTAACGCAATAATGATACTTGAACTTGTCCCATTTTGAGATTTTAAGAAAGCCCGGCTTGCGCCGAGCCTCTGGCGACGGAGGAAGCCGTGGGTTTCTTATGTCCCCAGAAGTTAACCTTTCTGGTAGACCAAAAGAAAAGAAGGACTTGCCAAAAAATGGCAAGTCCTTCTTTTCTTTTTGCGGTTCCGCTTCACTTACGAGCTTAAACCGACCTGTTTTCATCCAAAATTTCCAGAGTATCGCCCACATTCACCGGACCACCCTCCAGCACGATTGCAAAAATCCCTTCCTTGGGCATCACACAATCACCCGCCTGATAGTAAATTGCGCATTTGGTATGGCATTCCTTTCCAATCTGGCTGACTTCCAATCGGGCATCTCCGATCTTCATACGGGTCCCGACCGGCAACTCAGGCAATACCAGCCCTACGGTCGTGATATTCTCTGCAAAATCTCCCGGATACACATCCAGGCCCTTCTTTTGCATTTTTTCAATACTCTCCATGGCCAAAAGGCTGACCTGGCGGTGAGCAAACCCTGCGTGAGCATCTCCTTCAATACCAAGATTCGGTAATAGGTTTCCGCTGCCGACATTTTTCTTCCGCTGCCCTTTATGTTCGCTTGTGCATACAGCGATGATTTTCCCCTGCATAATCATCCCTCTTTCTTTCGAGATACTTTTAAGCTTTTCGGCGATACACACCGCTTTTTCCGCCGGATTTGGCCAGGAGCCTGACATACTCGATACTCATTCCCTTGTCCACAGCTTTGCACATATCGTAAATCGTCAGCGACGCAACGGAAACTGCCGTCAATGCTTCCATCTCCACTCCTGTTTTGCCTGTAGTCCTGACCGTAGCTACGATGTCGATGCAACTTTCCGCATCAACAACAGTAAACTCGATATTCACACCGGTCAGCAGCAATGGATGGCACATCGGAATCAGTTGCCAGGTTGTTTTTGCACCCATGATGCCTGCCACCTGGGCGACCCCCAATACATCCCCTTTGCTGAGACGACCTTCTTTCACAAGTTGCAAGGTTTCCGGCAGCATCCGGATGCGTCCTTCCGCCACAGCCTCGCGTTCCGTGTCGCCCTTGCTGGTAACATCGACCATCCGCGCCCTGCCTGATTCGTTAAAATGCGTAAGCTCCATCATGACTCTCCTTTCCAGTCTAACCGCCTATCTGCGACATGGTACGTTCAAAAGCCGGATATCCACTGGTCCGGCAAAGAGAGTGCCCTTCCGGCTTTTCTCGTATTGCAGCATGGAAAAGTTCCGCGAGTTCTTCGTCGCTGGCGCCATTTCGCAATGGAGTTTTGACATCGATTTCCTTGTTGGATAAAAGACATGGTCTCAGCTTGCCGTCGGCTGTCAGGCGGAGTCTGTTGCAAGCACTGCAAAAATGGTCGGAAATCGGTGTGATAAAACCAAAAGTACCCTGCGCCTTGGGAAACTGGAAATACTTGGCCGGCCCATTGCCCCGCACATTCTCTGATGGATTGAGCGTAGCTTTTGCAGCCTGATTCAGCAATTTACGGACGGTTGCCACGTCAGGGCCGCCACCTTCACGTCCACCAATAGGCATATATTCGATAAAACGGACAGAAATCGGTTTGTTGTATACCAATTCGATAAAATATGCCAAATCCTTTTCGTTCAGTGCTTCAGTCAAAACCACGTTTAGCTTCACCGGCGTCAAACCTGCCTCCAGTGAGCTCTCAATTCCAGCCAGTGTATCCTCCAGACGACCGCATGTTGTAATTCTGGCAAAGCTAACCGGATTGATGGTATCGAGGCTGATATTGACCCTGTTTAGTCCGGCGGCTTTCAGGTCGGCAGCCACAGGAGGCAACAGGCTGGCATTCGTAGTCATGGACAAATCTTTAATCACGCCGAGATTTCTGACAGCTGCGACAAAATCGACAAATCCCAGCCGCATTAAGGGCTCTCCGCCAGTCAGACGAATTCTGTCGATCCCTTCGCGACTGAAGACTGTAATGAGGTGCAAAATTTCTTCATATGTCAGGATATCAGAATGGTTCAGCCACTTCTTGCCTTGCGGCGGCATACAATAGACACAGCGGAAATTGCAGCGGTCCGTCACTGAAATTCTCAAGTAGTTGATACTACGGTGATAGCCGTCCAACATATTCTTTCCCCTCCCAAACTCAGCCTTCCTGCCATGAAATTCAGCGTCTGCAGCATTTATCCGGCTTTTTGTTCGAGACTGCCCTGACAGCTGCTTCCGGCGCCCGCCACACAGGAAAAACAATGTTCTCCGGTTGCAATAGCCCTGCCGATCAAATCTGCCGGTTCAACGCGGCCGATGTAGTTGTCGGCGACAGCAGTAGGCAATCCAAGCGGCTGATTAAAGTCACAGTCGAACAGTTGCCCCTTCCAATCGACGCTCACCATGTTCCGGCACATAACATTCGCCAGATTCAGCGGATTAAAATTATCGATCAGCAATTTGGTGTAGCTGTTCAATTGCCCCTGTTCTTCCAGCTGGGTCCGGAACCGGCCAATCGGCGTGTTGGTTATGGTAAAAAGGCTGTCGAAGGTGATACCGAATTCCTTACCCAGATTTTCCTTATATGCTGCTTCCAGCTCGCTTTGCGGACCCGGCAGGAAATCGCCCCCCGGATTGTATACCAGATGCAGTTTGGAGCGCCCGGCACCGTAACCCAAACGGTTCAGCTTCTGCAACACCGCAATGTTCCGTGCATGCACCCCTTTACCGCGCTGCGAATCCACATTTTCTTCCAGATAACAAGGCATGGAAGCAATCAATTCCACCCGGTTGGCAGCGAAAAAATCCGGAAGATGCGCATGCTCAGGCGTATCGAGAATCGCTAGGTTCGTTCGGATCAAAATACGCTCCACCGATTTTATCTGGCGAAGGCGCCGGATAAAATCAGGCAAATTCGGATTCGTCTCCGGCGCACCACCGGTAATGTCCACATCCCTGACTTGGGCGCGTTTGACAAAACCCAGGCAATCCTCAATCACTGCCATTCCCATCGTCTCCGTACGGTCAGGTCCCGCTTCGATGTGGCAATGACTGCACTTCAGGTTGCAGCGGTATCCCATGTTTACCTGGAGCAGGCTGATCTCACGCCTGACCACCGGCTGACCGGCTTTTTCCGCATATTCGTTGAATTTGTTCATAAAAAGCACTTCCCTTTCTGTATGAAACCGTCCGTCAAAATTCGAAACTCATGCCGTCACAGGCCACCATGGCTCCCGGATAAGGAGCAATGACCGTATTTATTTCCTTGACAGTGACCGGTTGACTATAGTGAATCGACAGATGGGTAAGCACCGTACGTTTCGCCTGCACTTTCCTGCCTAATTCTACAGCCTCAGTCACCGACATGTGCACGTCCGGAAACCAGTTTTCGCCAAAGAAGGTGGCATCGCAAACCAACCAATCCACTCCTTGAATTCGGAAGGCCGACTCCTCTGGCAAACCGGCAGTATCCGGAAAATAAGCAAGCCTCCGCGCTGATGATTCCACCAAAAAACCCGCCGTTTCAACCCCATGGACTGCCGGCAGAGGGGTAACGCAAAGTTCGTCAAAAAGCAGTGCTTCCCCGAATGCCCAGGACCTTACATGAAATATCTCTTCCAGAGCGGGAAATGCTGCAGTAAAGGCCTCCAAAGCACTTGGCGGCAGATAAAGATCAATCGGGGCTTTTCGTCGCAACTTCACATAGTACTCCAATTCGCCGATTCCGCCGAAATGGTCATAATGCCAATGAGTGAAAAGCACTGCATCAATGCTGTCCGGTTGCTCACGAAGCAGCTGCAGCCTGAGATCAGGAGGAGTATCAACGAGAATCTTCTGCTGCATCGTGCTGATTATCGCTCCGCTGCGGGTTCTCGCACATGCCGGATTTTCTCTCGCTTCCCTGCAACCGGAACAGTCGCAGAAAAAAGACGGTGTTCCCGGACCAGCGCCAGTTCCCAAGAGTTTAAAATATGTCTTCATCTGCATGCTTTCCTTCTGTGAAAGTGATCTTGCCGGAAAAAATCATGGCCGCGGGGGAACATTCCATCCTATCGGGACATTCGCAGCACTGATCGCCAAACGGTACAGGAAGTTCGCCCGGTTCACAAATTTTGAAGCCGCACTTCCGGTAAAAAGCCACAGCGGTTCCTCTGGCCATCGTGGTGATCCGAAATTCAGAAACGCTGCAATCCGATGCATCGCGGCAATATCTCCAGGGATTCGAACAGATTTCTTTCAGAAGCCGCTGTCCGACGCCCTGATTGCGAGACTCTTGCTCCACACCCAAAACAAGCAGATGGAACAAGTTTTCCTCCAGTTGCCAAAGCAAACCTCCACCCAGAACTTTTCCTTCCGCCATGATCACGACATGTTCTTCGGGCTCTCCGGCCAACCCCATATTATGTTCGCTCAGAAGCCGGTCGAGTTCGTCTTTCTGAACAGCGGCGGCAAATCCGATATTTTGCATTATTTTCCTGTATTCAGGCGAATTGCCTGCTGCGGACACTGTCCGACACAAGTGTAGCATACGCAGCATTTCTCTGCATTGGCTGCTTTCGCTTTTCTGCCTTCGCCAACAGCCTCCATACGGAGCACAGACTCGGGGCAAAAGGCCTCACAAATACCGCAGCCTGTACAGATACTCTCGTCAATCGTCAGTTCCACCTGTTGCACTTCGTCTTTTTGAGCAACGTGGACACTGTCAAACACCGGCGGCATGTACAGTCGGCGCCGGGCTTCCGGTATACTCTTTTCCGCCAGCTTTTGCAGCGACGGAATCAGGGACTGCAGCTGTGTGAAAGGGATGGAAACGTAGACTTCAAAATCCTCGACATCCGTAGCGGCACGGGAACCGTAACAGCCGAAGGATATGTTCATTTTCCGGCTTTTCATCACCTGTACGGTAAGGTCGGCGCATGTGGCATTGTAACCGGACGTATGAAACTCCTGCCGTTCCCCGTCGCCGTAAGTGGATGCGCAGCAAAGCCACATCGCCTGTTCGGGCCATAGGGTAAACACTACCACATCCGGTTCAAAATTCGCTTTCTCCAGGGGCGTCACCAAACTCGCCGTATAGCTCCCCGGTTCAAACTCCGGACGGCTGGCAATCATTTTTTGCGCACATTCGATGTTTGGCAGTTTTTTGAACAGCAGGTACAGCTCACCGGAACGCAATTTCTCCGACATGGGAACAAGCCCCATGATACCGGCCCCGTCGGGACAGGCATGCGCCCGGGGAGGCATGTAAAGGCAGTTGCCGCGCCGGGCTGCAGTGATGGACTGACAGTGGCGGATTCGGGATGCCGGTTCAGTAACCCCTTCCGGTATCTCTTCCCCCGGTCGCATCAAGCGGATTGCAACCGGTGACCATCTCAAGGCGAGCGCGCTCTTGAGAGCTTCGGAAATCTCTATATTATTCAACGAGTGAAACCCCTCTCCTATTTCTTTGACGAATTCATCTTCGCCCAAAGTTCGGCCCCTTGCGGACCTTCCATCATTTTCGCCGCCTTGCTGCGGACTCCTTTGAAATCATCGTCCCGTCCCAAAAGGAGACTCAGTGCATGTCTGGAAACGAAACCTCCGGATGCATCAGCAAATTTTGCAACGCAACTCATGCAGTAGCTGACCATCGCTTCAGAGCCGGTAGCCGCAGCCTCATCCAAGCGTTGCGCAACCATTTGTTCCATCAGATCGGGGCGAAAGCGGGAGATCAGCCCCCCGCTGCCGCAACACTGTGTATTTTTTCGGTTATGAAACATCTCTGCGAGGGAAAAACCCTGATGTTGCAGTAATTCGCGCACCTGAGAGCCAAAACGTCCCTCAAATCGGTCCGGACAGGAATCGTGCACCGTAACCCGCAGTCTATTCCCTGGCCCACATTTTGATTTATCCATCGCTTCATAAACCGTCTTCAATTTAATGTTCGCCGAATTGAGCAATTTCCTCAGTTCGTAATAGCATCCCGGACAGGCCGCAATCACTTCACGCACATCCTGTTTGTGCAGTCTTTCGATCAGGCCGTCAGTCAAATTTCGTGCCCGGTCCGGCAATCCCAAAAGAGTCAGGGGCTTGCCGCAACATCCGCTTATGATTCCTCCACAACCACAGCTTGCCTGAAGTTGGGAATACACTGCCCTTGTCAATTCCGGCGCATAGGTCATGAGCGTACACCCTGGAAAAAAACAACTTCCAGTCGTATTTTCGACTTCAATGTCGCTATAGTCGATGCCATAATATTCCCGGTATACTTGCATCAGATTGTATGCATGATCCGGCATGAGGTAGCCGAATTCTTCCAGGTTCATCTCACCGGAAGCCACAGCCAGCCGTCGTCCTTTGTCAAAAAGGGCCTTGGGGCTCAAGCCTTCCGGGCATACAGCTTCGCAAGCTCCGCACAGCGCACAGCTGAATGCTTCCAATGCCCCTACACCGCGTTCCGCCAGTTGTTTGGGCGAGGTTTCAAGTTCCTTGAGCAACTCGCAATCCTGGCTGCAAAGACCGCATTCCAGACATTTTTCAATCGAATTCATAATGCAATCAGCGCATAGGGGGGGGCGATGTCGCTTCCAACGCCAACTCTTCCAATACCCGCAGGGTATTGGCCGGTGGAAGTACCTCGCTGTCAAAACAGGCCGACAGTTTCAGACTTTTCACCACTGGAATCATGCTGGCCAGGTCAACTGGGATATCTACGTCAGGTACCATTTCCACACAGGCGAATGGAACATTCTTGGCCTTGGCTTTTTCCAGCACCATATCCAACGCGGTGATTGCGTCCATGTTGTAGAATACCCGGTCAAAATCGAACGGAGTGGTACAGGTGTAACCAATAATGGAAAAGCCGCCTTCCTGACAGGCCCCTTCCACAATTGCCGCACCGATTCCCATTTCCTGCATGGTCGCAACTGCCATTCCGGCTCTGCTGCATGCCAAATCGGCCAACTTGTCGACTGCATGTTTCACAATTTTCGGTTGCATCGTGGGAAGATCGCCGCCAAAGATGACAATCCCGTCAGCCAGTCGTTGCGGGCCTCCCTGCTGAAGCACATAGTCTCCGGCATACTGCATGCATGCGTCGAACGAACCGCCTTTATCGCAAAAAACCTTCTTGATCTTCTGCGGTTCAGCAACACCTTCCAGCAGTTTTTCCAAGACTTCGCGGTCGCCTCCGG
>CAZXCC010000038.1:0-16887 GCA_964638945.1 uncultured Veillonellaceae bacterium
CGTTTCTGAGCCTGAAATCCTCGGAGCAGAGCATCGTGACGAGTGAAGCGTCTGTGAGTCTGGCGGAAGAAGACTACAAGATCAAGGTCATCCGGTACCAGGCAGGAGTGGGGACGAACTTGGACGTGCTGGACGCGCAGAATGCGCTGACGACAGCCAAGAACAACTATCTCAAGGCGATGTACGACAATAACAGTTACCGGGCCAAACTCGACAAAGCCATGGGCGTCCCGGTCAATTAAGGAGAATAACCATGCGGCGTAAAGCCTTATGGGCTGTGGTGCCGTTGGTGGCCGTCTTCGGCCTTCTCGCATTCTGGTGGGGATTCCGGGGACAGGCCATGTTGTCCGAACTTGCGGACAGGGTTGCGGCAGAACTGACCCGGACATTGGGCGTAAAAGTCACTGTGGGCGCAGCGGAACTGATGACATGGAATGTTGTGACGCTCACGGACGCAGTGATTTATGATCAACAGGGACGAATTATCGCGAAAATTCCAGCAGCTGAAGTGGAGATTGACCCGCTCAGGCTGCTGTGGACCAGCCAGGTTGTCGAATCGATCGGCCGCGTGGCGATTCACCGACCCGAAGTTTCCCTGTACAGAGAAGATGCTGGAAAATGGAATATCGAACAGCTGCTCAAACAGGACCTGCCGGAAAGTCGTGCGTTCAGGGGAAAACTGACACTCACGGCCGGACAGGTCTTTCTCCATGACTTCAAGAGGGACTGGCATATTTCTCCGATCGCCGGTTCGTTGGATTTTGCCCAGAACCCGGCCATAAAATTCCGCCTGAATCTGCGTGGACAGGAACAAAGGGCCCGTCTTTACGGTACTGTCACCCCAAGAGGGTTTGGTGTCGTCACGCTGCAGGGCCAAAATCAGGATCTGGAGGCATGGCAGGGAATTTTCCCGGTCGATTGGGCACTGGCTGATCTGAAGGGCCGCATCGCATCCCTGGATCTGACCATCGAAAAGAAACAGGAGAGTCTGAAGTTTGCGGGGGAAATAAAACCGGCAGGTCTTTCCGGACGCTTTGCCGGGATCCAGTGGACCGATGTCAACGGGTTTATCACGTTTTCTGAAGCGGAAGTCCGCGTTTTTTACACTTCCGGAAAAATTGACGGACAATCGCTGGCAGTCCAGGGCAAAGTGCTGCGGCCCATGGCGGATCCCGAGCTGCAACTCAAGGTATCTGCGAAAGATATTGATCCTTCGGTCTGGAGGGGAAAAACTCCCTTTCAGGGGCGTCTGAGCGGCGAAGCCGAATTGCAGGGCTCCTGGCAGAATCTGCGGATTGGGGGAAAAGTTTGGCTGGAAGACGGGCGCATCGGAGCGTATGCGATTTCCCGGGCTGAATCAGGGTTTTCGGGTGTGCGTGCAGGCAGCAGCGACTGGAGTGTACAACTGGCCGACGGAAAAGGGATTCTGGCCGGTGAATCGATGCAGCAGCTGAATGCCGCGGTCCACAGCCGCAATGGGCAGCTGTGGCTGGAAACCCTTTCGGGTCGCTTGGGATCGGGTTTCATCGCAGCAAACGGCAAACTGGGCCCCGACCTGCTCGACCTGCAGCTGACCGGTGCGTCGATCCCTTTGACAGCCCTGGCACGTTCCCACGCCAATCTTCTGCTGGATGGAAAAGGTGATTTTACGGGCCGTCTCACAGGGACACCGGACGCGGTGAACCTGAGCGGAGACTTTCTGGCCGTGCAGGGTCATGCATTCCACCAGCCTTTTACAAGAGCTTCCGGTCATCTGTCCCTGCAAGACGGCTCGCTGTCGTTGACAGGCGTTGAAGTCCGCAATCACTCGGCATGGCATCGGATCGACGGCAGCATTGACCTTGCGGGCGCCCATGCGATCAGTCTGCGGGTAAAAACCAAAGGCGCCAGAGCGGAGGATATCGTAAGCTGGCTGGCGCCGGGTGAGGCGTTGACAGGCAACATTGAAAACGATGTTGTGATTCGGGGCACGTTGTCGGCCATCGAAGCCGAGGGGACGATGACGCTTACAGAAGGCAGTTATCGTGGCTTTCTGCTGTCCAAGGCCGGCGGAGCATACAAACGCGTAGGCGGCGTAATTTCCCTGGAAGACTTCACGGTGGACTCCTTCAATGCCAGAGTGGCGTTATCCGGCACCATCGATTCGCAGAATCAGCTAAATCTCACTTTGGCGGCGCAGGAAGTGGAAGCCGCATATATTCAGATAAAATACCCGTATCCGGTGCAGGGAAAAATCAGCCTGAACGGGACCCTTACAGGGACGACAGCAGACCCGGAATTTCGGGGGCAAGCCTCTTCCAGGAAGTTGCAGTTGAACGGTCGGGATCTTTTTGATATCGCCGGCAGCGTAGTGCTGCGCCGGGATGAGATTGACGTTTCGTCCCTGCGCTTTTTGCTGGGAACCGGACAGGTCCGATTTAACGGCGGCTATCGGGAGAAGGACGAGCAGGTATATGGGGGGCTGTCTGTCGAAAATGCCGAAGTCGGAAGTCTGCTCTCCATTTTGAACACTCCTGTAAAAGATGTGACCGGACGCCTGAATGGGCAGATTGCGCTCACAGGAACCGCCAGTCAACCGGCAATACAGATTTTTGGCACATTGCACGCGGGGCGCATCAAGGGCTACGCGTTGGACAATATTGCAATGGATGTATCGCTGCGCAACCGGATCTTTACCATCAATGAATTCAGGGCCAAACAGGGGAGCGGCTACATTGTGGCCAAAGGGACCGCCGACATGAACGGTCCGCTTGCACTGGAAATCGGCGGTCACGAAGTAAACGCCGGGCTGCTTGCCGCCTGGATGGAATTCAAGTCCGAGATTCAGGGAAAAATGAACTTTGTCGCGCAGGTCACGGGCACGGCAAAATCCCCTGCGGCTGCCCTTTCGCTGGAGATTCATGATGGAGGAGTTCCCAACGCGACTTTCGATGAGCTGTATGGGTTGTTTTCCCTGAAGGACGAAGTGATCCAGGTCAACCAGCTTTATATTACAAAAGGAGAGCACCGGGCCAGTGCCTACGGGATGCTTCCGCTCAAAGCGCTGGACCGAAAGGGACGTTCGCAGGCGTCAGGGGCCGATTCCATGAACCTGCGCCTCAGTCTGGACAAAGCCAACCTGAGTATTCTGCCTTTGCTGTCAAATGATGTGGAATGGGCGAGCGGCGCCACTCGAGGGGAAGTTCTGATCAGCGGCACTCTGGCCCGGCCTATTTTCAACGGCAGCATCACGGTGGCCGATGGCGCCGTAAAATTCAAATCCCTTGCGGATCCGCTGACAAAATTGGGGATTGATATTCAGTTTGAAGATGATAGAATGAACGTGAATCATGTTTCAGGCTCGATGGGGGCCGGAACGTTTCAGATCGATGGATATGCCGTCATTGACGGACAGCAGGGAATTGCGGGCTATAAAGGCTCTTTGACAATGGATCGGCTGGGAGTGCGGCATAAGTATTTCCAGGGACCCATGAACGGGACCATTGCACTGGAGATGCTCAACGGGAAACCCGGCATAAAAGGCCGGATCCTGTTTGAAAACGCGACAATCAACGTTCCGGGCGTTCCCAATATGCCGCAGAGCACGCTGGACTTTGCGCTGGATATCGATATTGTCGTCGGCAAAAATGTTCGCGCCTATTCCCCTTCGCTCTATGATATCCTGGTGGATGGAGGATTACATGTCGGAGAAACCTTGCATCGGCCACGGATTACCGGTAAAATAAACATGGTCCGCGGTAGCGTGGATTACATCGGAACGCGGTTCCGACTGGATACGGGTTCCATTGATTTTCCAACGCCGCGCAGCATAGAACCGCAGATTCATCTGGAAGCATACACGAATCTGTCCATGACGAAAGTGATGTTGAATATTGACGGTCCGATGTCGCAAATGAACCTGAAACTTTCCTCGACGCCGACCTTGACCCCGCAGGAGATCAGGACGGTCCTGGCGCTCAGACTGCGCACCGGGGATACTCTTCCGACCGGAATGCTGGATTCGGATACATTGGCCCGGGAAGAGATGAGGGCTTTATTGACAACAGGACTGCGTATGCAGGTTTTGGGAGAAGCGGAGAATACCTTCCGGAACGCCTTGGGGCTGGACGATTTCCGATTGGTATCCGGTTCCCGGACGACCAGCCGTGAGCTGTTTTCGTTCGGATCGGTCGTAGCATCGGGGAAACCGGCATCCCTGCAGGAAGTGTATGCAATTGAAGCAAGCAAATATATCGGCGACAAGATGGAGATCACCTATACCATGGGGCTGAATCGCAACGAATTTCTGGCGGCAGCCCGGTATGATCTGACCCGGAATTTTAGTTTGAATGCGTCAATCGATGAAAAAAACAGTACACGCGTCGGTGTCGAATTTCGTTGGCGTTTTTAGGCAGAGTCTGAATTGGGGGATACGCGGATGAAGCTGCAGGATTATCTGGCGGAAGTCACAAAAATTCGCTTGCTGGAACCTACAGAAGAACGTGAACTGTGGCGCTGTTACAAACAACAGGGTGACATGGCGAGCCGCCGCATCCTGATAGAACACTATCAACCGTTGGTCGTCAAAACTCTCTCCCGCTGGCGGGCGGACGAATCCGTGCTGATGGACCTCGTGCAGGAAGGCACGGTAGGCCTCATTGAGTCGGTGGAAAATTACGACTCGGACCGTGGGGTGGCATTTAGCCTTTATGCAATTCATCGTATCCGCGGGCGGATGGTAAACTATCTGCAGAAGGAAGCAAAAACTGCACAAGTGTCCATCGATACGCCCCGAAACAATGAAGACGGCTTGACTCTTGCCGAGTCCCTGGCCGATTCTGCGCCGCTCGTGGCGGATACTGCCGAACAGAACTTTCTGCTGGAACAACTGTGCTCGGCGATGAACCGTTTGCCGAACAAGGAGCGGCTTGCCCTCAGCGGTGTGTACATCGAAGACAGGGAGCCGCGGACAGTAGCCTCTTCGCTGCAGATTACGCCGTCGCATCTGTCACGGCTGCAAAAACAGGGAATTCGCCGTGTCAGAGGAATGATGTCCAGATTGATGAGCGAAATCAAAAAATAGAGAACAATCAGGCTGATTACAGGAGTATTATGGCGAAAAACGCATAAAAACAGACATATTCCTGGTTTTTTGCCCTTGTATGGCTAACAGGTTTTCCCTTGCAGTGCAGGAATATATAACATCATCTATTTTTTCCGTCAGGAGGTGGAAGGTGTGACTGAATCCGGCCGAAAGACCTGCAGAAAAATACAGGCAACAAAGCATTGGCTGAATAGTGCCGAACAACACTTCGATCAAAACTCTTCCGCCCGCGGGGAGATGGACTTACTGCTGGCGGAAGCCGAACTGCGATCCACAAGGGAAAACCTGAAGAATTCTTCGAGTGGAGTGCGCTCCTTTTGGGTGCAGCATGGATTGGCTTTTGGAGTTGCATTTGCTGTGGTGGCGTTTGGCTTGAGCGGCGCATGGCTGTGGTCGCGCGAAGGCCGGGAGTCTGTTTCCGCGCCTGTTCCGGCGATTCCGGCGCCTGCAGTCGTTTCCGCCCCGTTGGCCGTACAGCCCGAGCAGCCTAAAATTTCAACGGTTCCTGTGCAAAAAACGGAGGAAACTCCTTCAGCAGCCGTTGTTCCCACGAATCCCAGGCAGGAGGTGAACAACAACAATATGCCGGCTACCAGAGAGGCGCCCGTTTCTCAGGATGAGATGAAACGTCTTGTCCGGACAGCTGGGCAATCCTTGCGTGGCCAGCCGAAACAATAGGTCTGTGAAAGGAGGATACGAAAATCAGAGGAAATACAAGCAAACGGCTAAGTATCTTGCTCATGGCTCTTGTCATGATGTTTGCAGGTACTTTGATCGTACAGGCCGCTCCGGCGGACGGTACTCCGCCATCTGACCTGCTTGACAAGAAAGTGGCGTTTGTTGAAATTATCGGCGCTTCCCAGATCAGCCCGGATACGATTCTGGCTGCGACTCGACTGAAGCCAGGCGATATTTGGTCAGCGGACAAAGTCAAGCAGGATCTCAGACTGATCTACGAAATGGGAACCTTTTCCGATGTGACAGCCGACTTTTCCCTCATTCCGGAGGGAGTCAAGGTAATTTACAATGTCAAGGAAAATCCGGTCCTGAAAGGAATTGTCGTTCAGGGCAACAGCAAAGTTTCCAAAGAAAAAATTCTGTCCTTTATGACCGTAAAAACGAATACGGTGTTGAACTCCAAGACGGTGGCAACGAATTTGCGCGCCGTGGAAGAGTATTACAAAGGACTGGGTTACATTCTGGTCAAGACCGGTGATGTCGACATGGGTGCGGACGGGATTCTGAAAATCCGCATCAACGAAGGACTTGTGGAAGACATTGTTGTCAAGGGCAATGTCAAAACAAAAGCTTTCGTTGTTACCCGGGAAATGTTGACGAAGAAAGGCCAGCCGTTCAATTCGAAGGATGCCCGCCGCAGCATGCAGAAGCTGTATAACCTGGGCTTCTTTGAAGACGTGAACGTCAAGCTCGTGCCAGGGAAACAGCTGGGCCAGACAGTCATCGAGGTCACGGTTGTCGAACAAAAAACAGGCACTTTCTCCATCGGTGGCGGTTACAGCGACTCGAACGGTTTGGTTGGAATCATAACTGTAGGTGATAAAAACTTCCGGGGTGTAGGGGACAATCTGAACCTGCATTGGGAATTTGGCGGCACTACCGGTGCAACCGGCAACTACAGCGTTTCGTTTCAACGTCCGTGGCTGGACAGCAAGCAGACCTCGCTGGGTTTTACATTCTATAACATGCTGACGCAGTATACCGACTACGATTCCGGTGGAAACAGCATATCGACCTATAACAAAAAATATCGCGGGTTTGATATCACATTGGGTCGACCGGTCAATGAAAAGGCAACAAACCTGATCACCCTGAAAAACCGTTGGGACGAATATATAGAATGGGTTGGCGGCGCCAACTACAATCAGGCTCCCTATGCCCCCTATTATATTCCAAACAATTTCGGTCTTACCCGAAGTGTAATGCTCACACGTGTATTTGATACACGGGACAGCACCACTTCTCCCACCGAAGGAACACGGTACGCTCTGAGCGGCGAATTTGCCGGCCTGGGCGGAGACTTCACCTTCAACAAGTTCACGTATGAAATCCGTCATTACTGGAAAGTAGGCAAATCCCAGACTGTTGCGGGCCGCGGCACGCTGGGCTACGGGACGGGAGGTATCCCGACCACGCAGCAGTTTACCGCGGGAGGGATCGATACTCTTCGGGGCTATCAGGACAATCAGTTCAGAGGAAATCGCCTGGCCACCGCTTCGATGGAATATCGTTTCCCCATTGCCAAACGGGTTTCGGCAGCCTTTTTCGTCGATATGGGCAATGCCTGGTATGACGGAGGAGATGCCTGGAAGTACCTCGGTGTTACAACGGATTCCGGTTTCCGTGTGGGCTATGGCACAGGGTTCCTCTTTAACTCGCCATTTGGCCCGATCCGGATCGATTATGCCATCGGCAGCCAGGGCGGAAGAACGCACTTCGGCTTCGGCGGCAAGTTCTAACTTCATACGGTGCGAAGAGTCAGGCGACAGCCTGACTCTTCGTGTAACAAACCCAGTGAAATATATAGGGTATGGGTGGATTTGACGGAGTTGAACAACATTTTTCATCAATGGGCAAAAATGAGAAACGCAGTTATTACTGCAGTTTTACTGGGATACCTGATCGCAGTCGGGATGCCTTGCGCTTCAGCGGCATTGGATGGCGCTCCGGAAGAAGCTGTGGAACAGGTGCAGGTCCACGTCGTGACCCAGGACCCTCCTTCGTCACGTGTTGTAAAGCGTATGTCCGAAAGTGTGAAAGTAATCGGCGAGCATATACTGCTCGGCCGCAAAGTGATAGAGGTAGCCGAACGGCGCGATGTTTATGAGAAACTGGTCCGGGACATCTTTGACCGCGTTCTTGTGGGGTATACCATTGATGGTGTTCAGATTGAACCTGGGGCGACTGCGAAGATACAAATTACGCTTTTGCCGTGGGGCGACACCGTGCGGGAAGTGGATGTACGAGTCGATTACAGCGGCATTGCTTCCGAGGCGGTTCCTTTGGTGCAGGCGGATATGGGGCGTCTTACGGAAGCGATCCAGGGCGCTTTGGTGGGATTGCCTGTAGATTCGGTGGACTGGGCTTCCGGCATTGCGCGGGACCTGATCCGGGAGATGTTGAAGCAGAAATTGCCGGAGTTTCATTTTAGTCTGGATGTGGAAGCGGGCCGCCAGGCAAAGGTCCGGTTATCTTTATTCCCTGTCGGTGAGTTGGTCAAGAATGTCTCCGTATCCATGCGTTCCAATACGATTCCAAACCTGCTGCTGGTCAGCGCAAGGCCGGCTGTGGAAACACAGGCGCGCAGCATGCGGGGACTTCCTGTTGCCTATGTGGCAAGACATATGAACCATTTCAAGACGGAAATTGCCAGGGCAGCCCAGACAGATCATGTGATCAAACAATTTGACCTGAAAGTGGCCTCCGTAATCAAACCCGGCGTCGATACGGAAGCCGTCGTGACGGCAGAGGCCGAAACCTGGCGGATTACGGCGGAAGCGTACCTGGACGTGGGGCGCAACACGGATAATATTTCCGGACAGGCGCATATCGGGCGATCGCTGGGGAAATATGATGAACTCTTTCTCGAGTTGAAAGTCGTGCCGGGACCGATGTCCTGGGAAATCATGCCGGGCTGGGGGCACCAATTCGGTTCCGAGACCTGGGCCGGCGCCCGTTTCCGGACCAATGACAAGGAATGGGTGGGCTGGCTGCAGCAGGGTCTGGGAGGACGATGGTCCATTCGGGCGGAGCACTGGCCGCATCTGGCATGGACCGAAACGAGACTGCGATACAAACTGCATGATTTTCTGAGTGCGGAATTTGTTATCACCAATACAACAAACTGGCTTCGTCTGGTAGGGCATCTGTAGTCTTGTGTATCGGTGGACTGCCTGTTATAATGAGAAAGGTGAAAAATTAACCACACATTACGAAAAATTTTGAGAGGGGTCTTCCATAAGTGTTTAAAAACAAGAAGAGTGTCAAAAACATTGCTATCGCCATTGCGGCTTCGTTCCTGCTGGGCGTGGTCGGTCTGGCGGTTTCACAGACGACGCATGTCGCATCTGCGGCTCCGGCATCCAATGTCGGCGTAGTCAATTATCAAATGCTCGTACAGCAGCATCCCGACATGGCGAAAGTACAAGCCACCATGCAGGCCGAATCAGAAACTGCAAAAAAAGAATTTGACGCCAAAGCTGCAACTCTTGCAGACAAAGAGAAACAGGAATACTTCATGCAGCTGCAACAGCGTCTCCAGTTAAAAAACCAGGAACTGATGGTTCCTATCTTCACAAAAGTGGATGCAGTCATCAAGGAAGTATCTGAAGCCAAGGGACTGGGTGTTGTTGTCGACAAGGGCGCTGTAATTTACGGCGGCCAGGACATCACCGAAGATTGTGTGAAGAAAATCACCGGGAAATAATCGCATACTAAAGGGTAAAGAGCGGCCGGGCGGGGATTTCCAGCGCTCGGTCCTTTTTTAGTCTACAAGAAAGTTAACGGGGAGGAAAGCCTGTGTGGACAAAATATCGGCGCCAGGCAGGCGTCCTGTTGATAATAACCGTACTTCTGAGCAGCTTGGCCGGATGTGCGCCTGCTCCGCAGCCTGCCCCGGAAAAGCCGGTCGTAGTAAAACACGCTATGGTGAAAATGCAGCAGTTGCTGGAGGCGCATCCCCAGCAGGAAAAACTGCGCCAGTTGGAACAGTCCGTTGCTGCTGCTGCGGAACAAAGCCAGCGGCCCTCTGCGGAAGCGATGAATGAGGCAAAACATGAGTTTGATGCGGCGATGGAAGTGCGACGCAATCAGGATCTTCAGGCGATAGACAAAAAAGAAGCACAGCTGAAAGAAAAATTGAATGAAGAACGGCGTGTTTTTCTGGAGAGCCTGGAAGCGGAATATAGACCGTTGCTGGTCAATCTCGACCTGAAACTGGCAACACTTCAATACGCACCGGCGGAAAAACAGAAGGTGCAACAGGAGCGGGACAGGGTCGAAGCAGAGCGGCAAGGAAAAATTGCAGCGAAAGATGCGGAGCTCGCAGCTGTTTTTAAAAAAGAATCTTCAAATTTTGTGGATGAACTCGCGCGGAGCTCAAAAGCATACGCCGATCAGTGGATGAATGAACGGATGACCCGTATGCAAACGGAAGCTGCCGCGTCAGCCGCTTCACCGGCCTCAGAAGCACAGCGCAAGGAAATGCTCGAGCTTTCAGGACGTGTGATGCGCGATATAAAGCAGGCGGTGACTGTTGTCGCGGAACGTGAAAAGATCGACATGGTGTGGGTATACCCGGTAGTGCGCCAACAGGCAACGGATATTACGGATGCCGTGGTACGTGAATTAAAAAAATGAGGAATGAGTGGAGGAACTGGAAATGAATCGTCTATCCCGAATTGCGCTGCTTTTGATTGTCGTGATGACTGCAGCCCTTGTGCTTGCCGGTTGTGGAGCTGAAAAACCTTCGGCCATCGGCATTGTGGACATGCAGAAAGTCATGTCGGAAAATCCGAAAATCAAGCAGATGCAGGAACAGCTCAATAACAAGGCCAAAGAATTGACGGAAGGCCTGGAAAAAGAGCGTGCAACTCTGAAACCCGAAGAGTTTCAGGTAAAAGAGCAGGCAGCATATGCTGAATTTATGAAGGTAAAACAAGAATTCGAAGTACAAATCGAAACGCAGACCAAAAAAGTTCTGGAAGAAGTCGCAAAAGAGAAGAAACTGGGTGCGGTCATCTATAAAAATGGCATGGCCTGGGGCGGCGTCGATGTGACGGAAGACGTACTGAAAAAACTTCAGTAAAGAGGACGATTGCGTGAACAAAACATTGTATGAACTGGCGGAACTGATTGGCGGAACCGTACTCGGCGAAGACAGGGTGATTTCAGGGATTGCCGGTATTGACGAAGCCGGACCGGAACATATCACTTTTGCCGTTCGGGAGCATATGGCCAAAGCGGCGGTTTCCAATGCAGGAGCGGTTCTGATCTCTTCTGAAGTTACTGAATTCGCAAAACCGGCCATTCGGGTGAGCAATCCCCGATTGGCCTTCAGTCGTTTGTTGACTCTTTTCAATCCGCCTCCCGCTGTGGAACGGACTGTGCACCCAACCGCAATATTGGGGAAAAATGTGAAAATCGGTCCGGATACAGCCATTATGGCTTATGCCGTGATTGGCGACGGAGTCGAAATCGGTGCAGGAACCATCGTCTATCCACATGTGTATATCGGCGAGAACTCTACCATCGGCGCAGAATGCCTCATCTACCCGCATGTTACGATACGGGAACGGTCGATGGTGGGCAACCGCGTGATCATTCAGAGCGGCGTGGTGTTGGGCGGCGACGGGTTTGGTTTTATCACAGTCGACGGAGAGCATCTGAAAGTGCCGCAGGTCGGCAACGTGGTGATTGAAGACGATGTGGAAATTGGCGCCTGTTCCGCCGTCGACAGGGCAACGATCTTTAGTACGATCGTCAAACGCGGCACGAAAATCGACAATTTCGTTCATATTGCGCACAATGACATAATCGGCGAGCATTGTCTCATTGCGGCGATGACAGGAATTTCCGGCAGCGTTACGGTGGGAAACCATGTGATCATGGCGGGCCAGACCGGAACGGCCGGACATATCAGCATCGGCGACAATTCCGTGTTTATCGGCAGAGCAGGTGTTACCAAGGATATTCCCGTAAACTCGTTTTACGCCGGTGTGCCGGCCAGACCGCATCAGGAATGGACAAGAGAGCAAGTGGCTTTGCGCAAACTGCCGGATATGATCAAAAAATTTCGGGAGATGGAAAAACGCTTGGCTCTGTTGGAGTCTCAAAAATAGAACCATGGGGAAAGGCCGAAAAATGGGACGATGGATTGGCTTCATTTTTCTGACAGTTTTTCTTGTAAGTAATATCGTTTCTTCCCCTGTGCAGGCGGCTCCGTCCATGTCAGGCACAACCGGCATGATCAGAACGCCGACAGCCGATGTCGTTCGTTCGGGGCACACGGGAGCCGGCTATTATTATTGGCAGGACAACGGCAACGGCGTGCTGGTTTTCGGCGTGGCAAAGGACATTGAAGTAAGCGCTGCAGCTCCCTGGAACAACGGAACGCCGCAGGCATGGAACGTCAATGCGAAATGGAACGTGAGCCAGGAGACGCTGCTCACTCCGGCCATCGCCGTCGGGTGTGAAGATGTGGACGGCCGCAGCCGCCGCTCCGTCTATGGTGTGGTCTCCAAAGCGCTGCCGTATGGATTCCGGGTTCATGTCGGTACAGGCACGGGAAGGTTTGAAGGCATGTTTGGCGCTGTGGAAAAAGTACTGAACCCCACCTCTCTCAAGAAGCAGGGTTCCGGTTTTCCTGTCACATCCCTGATTGTGGAAATGGACGGCAAGAAAATGAACTATGGAATCCGGATGCGGCTTGCCCGGGGATTGCGGCTGGACGGCGGCTGGCTGGGACAGGATGAAAAAATGTATCTGGGGTTGACTTTCACGCAGTAATCATCAGCGACAGGAGGAAATTCTTTTGGCAAATCAGACGACCCTGGCCAGTGCGGTTTCCTTCACGGGGATAGGGCTTCATTCGGGAAAAGCGGTATCTCTGGAATTAAAACCGGCTGCCGCCGACAGCGGTATCGTATTTTTCCGTACGGATCTGCCGGATGCACCGGGCGTGCAGGCAGACGTTCGACAGGTCACTTCAACGCTGCGGGCGACAACACTGGAGAACGGGGAAACCAAGGTATTTACCGTGGAACACCTGATGGCAGCCTTGTATGTCATTGGTGTCGACAACTGCGTCGTGTCCATGTCGGCTGCAGAAGCGCCTGTGGGAGACGGGAGCGCGCTTCCGTTCGTCCAGATGATCGAAACGGCGGGGATAATGGAGTACCCTGTTCGAAGGCGGTTTTTCAAAGTCAGTGAACCGGTGTCCATCGTGGAGAAAAACCGGTCCATCACAATTTTGCCCTATGAAGGATTTCGCGTAACGTTCACCTCCTCCAATCCGCATCCGATGCTGGGAGTTCAGTGCGCAGAGTATGAGATTTCACCGGAAATTTTCATCCGGGAGATTGCGCCGGCGCGAACCATCGGTTTCATGGATGAAGTGGCCATGCTGAAGGAAAAAGGCCTGGGACTTGGCGGCAGCCTGGAGAACACTCTGGTGTATGACTCGGAAACCAACCTGAATCCCCTCCGGTTCCCGGATGAGCTGGTCCGTCATAAAATCCTGGACGTTTTGGGGGATCTCGCGCTGTTGGGCTGTCCGCTTCGTGGGCACGTAGTGGCTGTACAGTCGGGTCACAGCTTGAACACTGCATTGGCTGTAAAACTTTGGGATTTGCAGCATGGCAATAAGAAGAAGGGGTGGAAAACTATGCTGGATGTGACAGAAATCCAAAAAATTTTACCGCACCGATATCCGATGTTGTTTGTGGATCGTATTATCGAACTGGAGCCTATGAAGAGGGCTGTCGGCATCAAATGCGTGACGATGAACGAACACTTTTTTCTGGGGCATTTTCCGGAACGGCCGGTGATGCCTGGCGTCATCCTATTGGAAGCGATGGGGCAAGTCGGTGGAGTGATGGTATTGTGCGTACCTGAACATAAGGGGCGTATTGCGTATTTTGCCGGCATGGAGAGAGCAAAGTTCCGCCGTCCTGTAGTCCCTGGCGATCAGCTGCGCATGGTGGCCGAGATGATCAAATATCGGGGCAATATAGGGAAAGTCTGGACACAAGCTTTTGTGGACGACGAATTGGTTGCAGAGGCAGAATTCACCTTTGCCTTGACCTAAATATAGAAAAAACGTGAAAAATGGTTGCATAATAATGAAAAAACGATATATTGGGCGATTTATTGCTAAAATCGATCACTTTTGACGATTTTAGCGTTGCCCATATATTGTGGTGGGGCGGGATTATACCCTACGAGGAGTTGATTCACAGATGAAAACAGAAAATAACGTGGTACCTCTGCGCAAGATTCATGAAACTGCAGTTGTGTACCCTGGGGCCCGCTTGGGTCGAGACGTAGAAATAGGGCCATATTCAGTAATCGGCGAAAATGTCTTTGTCGGGGACGGAACAAAAATCGGGGCGCACGCTGTCATAGAGGGTTGGACGACGATCGGCAAAGAATGCCAGATCCATCATGGAGCCTGTATCGGTGGGGCTCCGCAAGACTTGAAATTCAAGGGCGAAAAGACTTTCGTGTATATCGGCGACAATACGATCATCCGTGAATTCGTCACCATCAACAGGGCGACCGGGGAAGGCGAAGAAACCCGCATCGGCAGCAATTGCCTGATCATGGCGACCGCACACATCGCGCACAACTGCCAGATCGGCAGCAATGTCATCATTGCCAATGGCGGAGGAATCGCCGGTCATGTGGTCATCGAAGACAGAGCCATCATCAGCGGGATGTCCGGAGTGCACCAGTTTGTCAAAATCGGCCGCAATGCGATGATCGGCGGCGCCTCGAAAGTGGTGCAGGATGTACCGCCGTTTGTCATTGCGGATGGCCGTCCGGCCCGCGTATGCGGACTCAATAGTGTCGGTATAGCCCGGGCGGGCATGAGTGAAGAAGTGCGTCGGAACCTGAAAAAAGCATACCGTATCTTGTATCGGTCCGGCATGAAACTCTCAGATGCGATCACCATGATGGAACAGGAACTGGATTCCAGTGAAGCGATGGATCACCTTCTCCGTTTTCTCCGCAATGTGGACCGGGGGATTTGTCGAAGCCGCAGAGATGAAGATTTAACAGAACAATAGGTCGGGGTGACTGATGAAAAAGATTGGACTGCTAGCCGGCGTTGGCCGCTTGCCGGTTGAATTCGCCCGTGCCGCTCGCGGCATGGGCGTTCACGTGATTGGGATCGGGGTTCTGCCGGAGGTGGACCCCGAACTGGCCAGCGTGACGGCAACTTACGAACAAATCAATATTGCAAAACTGGACCGGATTTTCAAGGTGCTCAAGAGGGAAAAAGTGAAGGAAGTCACCTTGCTTGGCAAAGTGACCAAAGAACTTCTCTATGCCCATAAGGAGTTGCCTGATTTTCGCGTGCTCAAAATTTTTGCCGGACTGAAAAACTTCAGTGACGACACGCTGACGCTTGCGCTGGTGAATGAATTGGCTTCCGAAGGCATTTCGGTGCTGGATCAGACGGAGCTGCTTCGTCCGCTCATGCCTGCGCCGGGTGTAATGACAAAACGCCAGCCAACGGATGCTGAGATGGCAGACATGCGATTTGGCTTGCGTATGGCAAAAAAAATTGGCGATCTGGATATCGGGCAGACTGTCGTGGTGAAAAATCGTGCAGTCCTGGCCGTGGAAGCGATTGAAGGCACGGATGCCTGTATCCGCAGGGGCGGGCAGCTGGGCCGGGGCGGCGTCACAGTCGCCAAATCGGCGAAACCGAAGCAGGATATGCGGTTTGATGTGCCTGGCGTAGGTCCGGACACGATCGAATCCATGGCGGCAGCCGGTGCGGTTGCCTTGGTGATCGAAGCCGGGCGAACCCTGGTGGTTGATCGCGAAGCGGTGCTGGAAAAAGCGGATCAAAATGGCATGACGATTGTGGCGATGGCGGGAGATGAAGCGGTAAACCATGACTAAAGTCATGATCTGTACCGGTGAAGCATCCGGCGATCTGCACGGGGCAAGTGTAGCCGGAGCTTTGCGGGATATGATGCCTGACATTGAATTGTTCGGTATGGGCGGATCTCATATGCGGGATACCGGCGTGGATATTGTTTACGATATTGCCGATATCGGCGTCATGGGCTTTGTCGAGATTCTTTGGAATTTGCCGAAGTTTTACCGTCTGCGTTCCTATCTGTCCAGCATTATGGATGAACGGCGGCCGGATGTTTTGGTATTGATTGATTACGGCGGCTTTCACATGTTTATGGCCGCCGTGGCCAAGAAGAAAAATATTCCGGTTGTCTACTACATCTGTCCCAAAGCCTGGGTTTGGGGAAAATGGCGTGCCAAATCGATTGCCGGCTGGGTTGAGAAAGTCGCGGCGATCTTCCCCTTCGAAGCGGATATTTATCGGGAGGCAGGCGCTTCCGTCAGTTTTGTCGGTCATCCGTTGGTGGATATCGTCAAGCCTTCGATGGACCGTGAAGCAGCTTACAGCTATTTCAAAGCCGACCCCAATCGGCCTATCTTGCTTTTGCTTCCCGGCAGCCGGTATCAGGAAGTGGAAAGCCTTCTGGAACTGATGCTGGATTCGGCCCGAAAAGTGCTGGAAAAAGTGCCGACTTGTCAATTTTACATGCCGGTGGCACCGACCATCCCCCTGGAGCGGATCGAATCGGTGGTGAAGGCTTCCGGCGTACCTGTAACATTTACCCGTAACAGCACGTACAACCTGATGCAGATTGCAGACTGTGCTATTGCGGCCTCCGGCACGGTGACCCTGGAAGCGGCTTTGATGGGACTGCCGTCTGTCATCGTCTATCGTGTGCAGACAGCGACTTATTGGCTGATACGGATTGTCGCCAATGTATCCCATGTGGGACTGCCGAATATCGTGATCGGCCGGCGCGTTTTGCCGGAGCTTATCCAGGACGAAGCAACCTCGGACAATGTCAGCCAGGCTGCCATATCGCTTGTGGCGAACGAGGCAGTGCGCATGCAGGCAAGGAAGGATCTGGAGGAAGTAAAAGTGAAACTGGGTGAACCCGGTGCAGTGCGCCGTGTCGCTGGAATTGTTCTGGATGTTGCTGCAAGGAGAACGAAATGAACTCTTCCCGGATTTACCT
>CAZXCC010000039.1:0-16845 GCA_964638945.1 uncultured Veillonellaceae bacterium
CGCGCCTGGTTCGGGACCAGGAGGCCGCAGGTTCAAGTCCTGTCGCCCCGACCAATAAATTCAGGGAATCCGCAAGCGGATTCCCTATTTTTCATGCACAAAAATGGGTAATGCCCGTCAGCCGTAGATAAAACAAAGTATCTTCAGTCAATGACCGTCAATACCTCTGCCAATGGTTTGCGGGCTGGCGAAGCTCCACCGCCGGCAGGGATTCCCAACGGCGTAATTGCGGCCAGAAAGTATCCGTCCTTTTGAAAGCCTATCAGTTCCGAAATCTCCGGTCCGGCATAGGTTGGTCCAGTCATCCAGCATGTTCCGTACCCGATGGCAGCTGCCGCAAGATGGAAATTTTGCAATGCTGCAGCAATGTTTTGAATCCCAGGTTTTGCCTGTCGCAATTCATCAATCTGTTTCTCAGTCAATCCTTTGCCTGCGGTCAAATCATCAGCTGCGGTTGGATAGGGGCCAGCGTACACCAACACGACAGCGGGAGCATTCTTGAAAATTGTATGATAGCCGACAGATCCTTTAAATGCCTGTTTTTTTTCTTCATCGGCGAAAAATGGCAATAATGCTGCGTGCTTTTCTTCCACGACTTTGACCATACCCTCTATCATTGCTTTATTTCGCACAACAACAAAGTGCCATGTCTGCAGATTCTTTCCAGATGGCGCGTGTACGGCGGCATCAATCAGCTGTTCAATAACGGCATCCGCGACAGGAGTATCCTGAAATTTGCGCACACTGCGCCGGCGATAGATAAAGTCCAGTTCCGGAACTTTTTTTTCATTCATTGCTTATTTCCTCCACTGCTTCTTCCACCAATCGGTCCCATACTTCATCCAGCACTTCATTGTCCCAGTTAATACCCTGTTCAGCCAGAAAACGGCAAACATATTCTCCAAATTCGGGAAGCTTCACCCACCAATTGCGTCCACCGCTTTCAATTGCATCCCGCAAACGTAATGTCTGATTACGGTTCAATAATTTTCGCAAAAACATTACAGCAGTCGCAACTTCACCAGAATCCAGTTTTTTTATCTTCACCAGGAGTTGTGCACGTTCCGGTCCAACATGAAGCAGGCACTGTAGACAAACCGGTTCATCCTGCAGGACGTGCTGTGTTGCCGTAAGCAACTCTTCGCCGCACAGTGCGCAGCGAGGCAGCATATCCGGATCAGCAGACAGTCCTGTTTGGCGTTCAAAACAGTTCGCACACCAGTGTTTTCCCATCCAAAAGTGGCTGTCCGTGATAAAGGTTCCGCATCGATGACATGTCTTTTGTTTTTCCATTATACCAAAACCCGTCCTTGCGTCAAACTGTAGGGTCATGAAAAAGAGTGCGAAAGAAAAAACGAGATCCCCGCACCGCTAAGGGATCTCGCCACCTCGTGCCTAGTCTTCTTCTTCCTGTTTTTCTTTCTTGTACGCCTCTATGATGGCATCAGCCTGGCGCTGCGGAACTTCAGCATAATGATCGAACGTCATGGTAAAATTGCCGCGTCCCTGCGTTATGGAACGCAAATCAATCGCATAGCGGAACATTTCCGACATGGGCGCCATTGCACGAACAATGCCCAAACCACCGCCGATAGGCTCCATACCAAGTATACGTCCGCGTTTTCCGTTAAGATCACCAATAATGTCTCCCATATAGGACTCGGGCACCGTGACTTCCACACTGTATATCGGTTCAAGCAGAATCGGTTTTGCCTGCACAACCCCTTTCCGAATGGCCAGGGCACTTGCCACTTTGAAAGACATTTCCGAAGAATCAACATCATGATAGGAGCCGTCAGTCAGAGTCACCTTGATATCCACCAGAGGATATCCGGCAATAACACCTTTAGCCAGCGCTTCCCTCACACCTTTTTCAACGGCAGGGATAAACTGACGCGGTACTGAACCGCCAAAGATTGAATCCACAAATTCAAACGGAGAGCCGGACGGCAACGGGTCGAGTTGCAACCAGACATGACCGTATTGACCGTGGCCACCTGTCTGTTTCTTGTGTTTTCCTTCCACCTTCACACTGGAACGAATCGACTCACGGTACGCGATTTTGGGGTCATTCAGCTTTACATCCACACCAAATTTGCGTTTCAGCCGCTCACCCATGATCGCCAAATGCAGGTCGCCAAGACCGCTTACCAATAGCTGGCTGGTTTCCGGATGCTTTTTAAATTTCAGCGTTGGGTCCTCATCCGCCAGTCGTACCAGCGACGCGCCGATTTTATCCTCATCACCCTTGTTCTTGGGTTCGAGTGACATGGTGAACATCTGGCCCGGATAGGAGATAGCGGGGTAAACCACAGGCTTGTCTTTATCGCAAAGAGTATCGCCTGTACCCGTTTCCGCCATCTTGGCCACGACAACAATATCTCCGGCATTTGCAACAGTAAGGGCGTCCTGCGTTTTGCCGCGCATGGTAAATATATGACCGATCCGTTCTGTTTTATCTTTTGTGGAATTATACAGCATGCCATCCGGTTTTAACACACCGGAAAAGACTCGGATGAAACTCAACCTGCCAACAAACGGGTCTGCTGTAGTCTTGAATACAAGAGCGGAAAACGGATCCGTGGCGGCCCGCTTTACCACTTCATCCGTCTTTGGTTTGCATCCTTCAGCAACCACGTTGCCAGCTTTCGGAGCATACTGAACGATTGCGTCAAGCAGTTCCGGAATTGCAATATTTTTCATGGAAGATCCGCAGAAGACCGGACAGAATCTTCCTTCTGAAATTCCTTTGACCAATCCGGCGAAAATCTCTTCTTCTGTCAGTTCTTCGCCCTCGAGGTATTTCGCCAGAACATCATCATCCGCTTCGGCCGCAGCTTCAATCATGGTCTGACGCGCCAATTCCGCTGCGTCTTGCATATCGGCCGGAATATCGGACTCTGTGCCTTTTCCTGCTTTATATGTGATTGCCTTCATCTTGACAATATCAACAATTCCTGTGAACGATTCCTGTGAACCGATTGGAAGCTGCATCGGAACAATATTGGGACCAAACGCGGCCTTCATTCCTTCTACAACTGCATCAAAATCAGCATTTTCACGATCCATCTTATTCACAAACGCAATACGGGGTAATTTTACATCCAGAGCATACTTCCAAACTTTTTCGGTCTCCACTTCTACACCGGATGCTGCGCATAATACAACAACTGCAGCATCAACGGCACGAAGAGCACCTTTTACTTCTGCCACGAAATCGGAATAACCAGGGGTGTCGATCACATTGATTTTATGGTCTTTCCACTCGCAGGGAGCCAGAGCTGCGCTGATACTGACCTTACGTTTGACTTCTTCCGGTTCGAAATCGGTGGTCGCCGAGCCGTCATCCACGCGCCCCAGGCGAGTAACCGCCCCAGCGTTGAACAGCATTGCTTCGGTCAGCGAAGTCTTTCCAGCGCCACCGTGAGCTACAATGCCCACATTTTTGATCCTGTCACTCTTATACTCTTTCAAATCGGGCCCCTCCTAATTTAATCAATTTTCTCATCAGTTCAGTTCACGAATGGTATTATATCTTCTCGTCTAATAACGTTTTTTCCTGCTGATTCTGACGATTCACACAATAGAAATTTCAGCGAATAAAAGCAGAAAAAAAACCGTCAGGCAATATTGGCCCAATCGGTTATTTTTGCATGCTTCTTCTAATCCTTATACGTTGTCTGAAGGTAACTCGGATTCGATACGCGACATTGTAAAACACAGGTCAGATAAACGATTCAGTGCTACAATCAGTGCTTCGTCAACGCTTTCTGATCGGGAAAGTCGCCACAGCTGTCGTTCCGCTCGCCTGGTTGTTGTTCGCGCTATATCCAGAGCTGCTGCGCCGGCATTATCTCCAGGAATAATGAAATGATTCAGCGGTTGCAACTTTTTGTCGAATTCATCGATCAACCCTTCCAGTTTATGAATATCCTCCTGCGAAACGTTATTGTTCCCTGAGCCGACACTGGCCACATCTGCCATTACCCGCATAAGCATTTTCTGCAGCAACAGGACAGTCGACTTGATTTCCTCATTTTTTGACAAAGCACGTGCCATTCCCAGCGCAGAATTGATTTCATCGATGTTTCCATATGCTTCAACCCGCAAGCTGTCTTTATCCACTCTTTGGCCCGTATACAAGCCTGTAGTGCCTTTATCACCCGTCTTTGTATAAATCTTCATGAGTATTTCCCTCCCCGTTTATCAAAAAATCTCATCCGTTCTGAAAAACATGGCAAGTTCCCGTATTGCGCTTTCCTGGCCATCCGAACCATGAATCACATTATTTGCCATTCTCAATGCCAAGTCACCGCGGATTGTTCCAGGCGCTGCCTCCAGCGGATTGGTTGCTCCCATCATTGCCCGCACCACACGGATTGCATTTTCTCCCTGCACTGCCATGGCAACAACCGGTCCGGAGGTTATAAATTCAACCAACTCTGGAAAGAAGGCTTTTCCAACATGTTCGGCATAATGATTTTCTGCCATCTCTTTCGATAGACGGCACATTTTCAATGCCGCCAGCCGCAATCCTCGTTTTTCAAACCTTTTGATAATTTCTCCGCTCAAGGCCCGTTTCACACCATCCGGTTTCACGAGTACCAACGTAGTCTCCACAATCGTCACCGCCTTTAATTCTTTATGATGTTCAGCCAAGCAATTCCTGCATTTTTTTTGTGTCAAGATTTTGAATCAGCTGCAGTAATAATTTCACTGCAGAGTCGTAGTCCTTGCGGCTGATAATACCATTGTGCGAATGAATGTAGCGTGTCGGTACAGACAAAACAATACTGGGTACTCCCTGTGCATGCAAGTGAATCCGTCCGCCGTCTGTTCCTCCTCCTTCAGAAAATTCCAGCTGAAAGGGGATTTTCGCTTTCCGGGCAGTTTCCAGCACAAAATCACGCAATTTGACATGTGGAATCAAAGAGGCGTCATAAATACAGATTGCGACACCTTCACCAAGCTTCGCCACTGCCTGATCCTCGCTCATACCGGGAGTATCGCCGGCGATACATGTATCTACAGCAAAAGCCACCTGGGGTTGAATCACATCCGCACTGGTTTTGGCGCCGCGGCAGCCGACCTCCTCCTGAACGGTCCCGACTCCAAATACCGTATTGGGGTGATTCATTTTGTCAAGCCTTGAAAGCACTTCTGTCAACACGGCGCAACCGACCCGGTCATCCCAGGCTTTGCCGACCAAAAAGTCAGGATTGGCCATTACCGTAAAAGGAGCAAACGGCACGACCGGCACCCCCGGTGTCACCCCCAGTCGCTCTTCCGCATCCTTTTTATCTACAGCACCGATATCGATATACATTTCCTTTTTGGTCACCATTTTTTTCCGTTCTTCCGCGGATAAAACATGCGGCGGTTTTGAACCGATGATTCCCGGAATATCTCCTTTGGGCGACATCACCGTTACACGTTGTCCCAGCATGACTTGTTCCCACCAGCCGCCCAGTGTGACAAATTTCAGAAAACCTTCCTTTGTCACCGTCTTGACTAGAAAACCTATTTCATCCATATGAGCCGCAATCATCACAGCAGGACCGTCGACATGCCCTTGCTTTTTGAAAATAACACTGCCGATGCGGTCTTCCAGTATTTCACACGTTCCACCCAATCGCTGCGTCATCAACTCGCGAACTCTGCGTTCAAAACCCGAAGGTCCCGGAATTTCCGAGATTTCTTTCAACCAGCTTGTTACCTTGTCCATTTTCTTTTCCTCCAGCGTTATATCTCTTCTCGATGATTCTTTTCAACAAAGACGGCCCCCTGAAAACTCAGAGGGCCGTCGAATTGTCTGTCAAACTTACCGAATCGTCCGTGCCAGCTCCTGCAGGCGTTTCACCCGGTCATCAGTTGCCGGATGGGTGCTGAACAGGCTCATAATCCAAGAACCGGAACCGGCAAAAGGGTTCACAATAAACATGTGGGACGTTGCCGGAGTTGCTTCAGGCATGACCCGATGCTGCGCATAATACTCGATTTTTTTCAGCGCAGAAGCAAGAGCCATCGGCTGTGCCGTTAATTTTGCGGCAGACTCGTCTGCCATATATTCCCGCGACCTGGAAATTCCAAGCTGAATTAACGTAGCTGCCAGCGGCGCCAAGATGATCATGAAGAGGTATCCGACAATTCCTCCGGAGCCTTCTTCATCGTCACTGCGTCCGAATCCAAACATCGCAGCCCACTGGGCCATATGCGCCACCATGGTGATTGCACCGGCGATCGAAGCGACCAATGTGCTGATGAGGGTGTCACGATGTTTCACATGACTCAGTTCATGCGCCAAGACGCCTTCCAATTCCTGCTCGTTCAATGCCCGCATGATCGAAGTGGTCACCGCCACTGCGGCATGCTCCGGATTCCTTCCGGTTGCAAAGGCATTTGGAGTATCCGTATCGATCACATACACCCGGGGCATGGGGAGCCCGTCTTTCCGGGCCAGATTCGCCACCATCCGCACCAGGTCGGGTGCAGTCTGAGGCGTAACTTCTGTAGCGCCATACATATTGAGAACAATTTTATCGCTGTACCAATAGCTGAAAAAGTTCATCAGCATGGACACAACAAACATGACAGTCATGCCCCGTGTCCCGCCGAAGAAGCTCCCGGCCGCGATCAACAGGCCAGTCAACGCGGCCAGCAATACGGTCGTTTTTAGGGTATTCACTCTGATTTAACACCTCCATAATATTAGGAAAAACTGATCCATAAATGGACCTGTATTATTTATTATATAAGGTTTTACAAGATTTCTCAAGTAGAAAAGCCGCAGTTTATAAGCCGCGGCTAAAAAATACTCCAATTTTCTGCAAATAACAATCTAACGCGTCTGTTTCTGTGAACGCAATATCCAGACTTCCACACGCCTGTTTTTTGCCCTCCCTTCGTCCGTTGTATTGGGTCCCACCGGATGATATTCGCTGTATCCGACCGCACTGAAGTTTACCGGCTTCAACGTCGGTTCCGATGCGAACAGCACTTTCATGAAATTAACAGCACGCATACCGCTCAATTCCCAGTTAGATGGAAATTGCGCGGTGTTGATGGGGACATTGTCTGTGTGTCCGGCAACAATGAACTGTTGCGGCAATCCAGCCAGCAATTTTGCAATATCGCTCGCCAATTTTCGCGCTTCCGGCAAAACATCGGCCTGTCCGGAGCGAAACAAAGCCGAATCTTTGATGCGAAGCCGCAATCCGTCTTCTGTCAGTTGCGCTTCCAGTTCGCCACCGAGCCCCTGCATGCGGATATACCGATCCACGGACTCCTTCACTTGGAGCAACTGGATGGTTTCACGCAATGCAGCCTGTTTTTCGGCGTTGGACTGAGTAAACTCATTGGGGTTGTTCACTTGTGTTTTTATATGCGTATCAGGAGGTGGAGGACTATCGACCGGCATAACTTGTGGAACGCCCTGGGAAAAAGAAAACATGGTGGCAGCGCCTCCACCGAATGCCACATTGAAAGAACGTCCCAACTCACCCAGTTTTTTTTCATCCGTCTTGCCCATGGCGAATAATACAATGAACAGCGCAAGAAGAAGCGTCAGGAGATCCGCATAGGGAACCAGCCAAGTCTCATCGGCATGCTCTTCATGGTGTTCCGCATGTTTGCGCCCCAATCAGCCTCAACCTCCTTCCTTTTTCATTGTTTTTCGCACACTCTGCGGCAGGAATACGACCAATTTGGCTTCGATAGCCACCGGTGAGTCGCCTGCCTGCAGGGAAAGGATTCCTTCCACCATCATCCGCTTCAGTTCCACTTCTTCCTTTGACATGAGTTTCAGTTTGTTTGAAAATGGATGCCACATAACATATCCAGTAAAAATACCGAACATCGTCGCAACAAAAGCAGCAGCAATAGCATGGCCGAGAGCATCGATATCAGCCATATTGCCGAGTGCCGCGATCAACCCGATAACTGCTCCAAGCACGCCCAAAGTCGGTGCATACATGCCCGCCTGGGAAAAGATCAGGGCGCCTGTGCGATGTCGTTCTTCCATCAAAGCAATATCCAGTTCCAGAACATCACGGACGAATGCTCCGTCCAGACCATCGATAACCATTGTCAGCCCACCCTTGAGAAATGTGTCATTCACACCCTCCAGGCTGTTCTCCAAAGCCAGCAGGCCTTCACGCCGCGCAGTCTGTGCAAACCCCACCATCAGTTTCACCAGGTCTTCCGCATGCATCAACTGAGGTTTTTTTAGCAGCAGCTTGAAGTACGTAGGCATATTTTTGATAATTGCCATGGGAAAAGCGTTCAACAGTGCACCGAACGTACCAACAAAAATAATCAAAAAGGCAGCCGGATTGATAAGAACAGCAACCGGCGCGCCTTTCAGCGCCATCCCAACCACAACTGCCACCAAGCCGACAACCATCCCCGCAGCTGTTGAAATCTCCAAACTTATTCCCCCTATAAAGCTGTGAAAATCACAGAAATATCGCCGTTGATAGAAATTCGCCGACCCATCGCATATGTCCTGCTGCTTGCCCTTGAATACGACCGAATCCAATTCTCATTTTTATTATCGAATATTTCCCCAATAATCTGAACCAAATCTTTCTAAATTAGGTAAAAAAAAAGCGGTCTTCTTTCAGACCGCTTCGTTAATGCTGTGATTGTTATGAAAACATACTTCAGAGTATTTATATCCGGAATTTTGTCATAGCCTGCTGCAGATCACCGGCCAGTTTTGCGAGAGATTGGCTGGAAGAAGCGATTTCCTGCATCGAAGCCGACTGTTCTTCCGTTGCCGCCGAGACGGTCTGTGCTTCAAGCGACGTATCCTTGCTTACTTTTTCCACGTCTCGTATCGAATGGACAATCCGCTCGCTGCCTTTTGCCACCTCATCCAGCGCGTGGGAAATTTGCTGCACCTGCCTTGACAGATCCAATACCAGTTTGCCAATCTCTCCGAAACCGGTTCCGGCATTATTAACCAACGTGATTCCTTGCTCAATGTCGGAAATTGCCGACCCAACTGCTCCGACCACGTTTCGGATGTTGTCATTGTTCTTGCCGATCAACGCAGTGATCTGCGTCGCAGCCTGTTCAGACTGCTCTGCCAACTTGCGCACTTCTTCCGCCACCACGGCAAACCCCCGCCCGGCTTCGCCAGCACGCGCCGCTTCAATGGCTGCATTCAGAGCCAGCAAATTTGTCTGGCCCGCAATGCTGGAAATAAGCCCAACGATTTCCGCAATCTGGCGTGATCCTGTCTCCAAGTCAGCTGCTGCTGCCTGCGCTTTCTTTGCTCCCGTACCCACATTGCCCATTTGCGTCACAGCTGAATCCACGGCCGACTGCCCGGCGGAAGTAGCCGAAGAAGTTCTGCCTGCCACTCCGGACATCTCATTGGCGGTGGATGCGACTTCCTCAATCGTTGCGGAGATCTCTTCGATTACTGCAGAAGTATCGTTCACTGCCGTTACCTGATTCTCCGCGCCATTCGCCATCTGAACAATCGAGCCGGCGACCTGATTGGCGGCATCCGCTGATTGGTGCGCACTGGCAGTGAGTTCCTCGCTCGATGCCGCAAGTTGTTCAGCCGACTGCGAAACCCGGCGTATCAAGTCGCGCATATTGCGGTTCATCCTGTCAAAAGCCTTTGCCATATCGCCGAATTCATCGCTTCGCACCAAGAAATTCTGTGAAATATCCTTGTCAAAACGGCCTTCCGCCATTTCATCCAGTTTTCCTACAGCTGCAAACAATGGTTTCTTTATGCTGCGAGTCAGCACGATGCTCACCAGGATGCCGATAGCCAGCGAAAGAATGGTCAGAATCAGCATCACGCGTTCCAATGCAGTTGCATTGGAGAGAAGGGTGGCAATTCTCTCATCGTTCAATTTACTGGCATCTGCAAGTATACCTTCGACTCCTTTGGCGATGCCTTCGCTGAATGGTCGAAGTTCACCGCCCAGCGCAATAAAGGAAGCTTCCCGAACCCGTAGAGACTCCACATTCACATTCGGCATCCGTTTTTCCTGATGATAGGTCTTAACCACCGGAAACAAACGATTTTGCACTCCGTCTTGATATTTTTTGATATTATCGATGAGTTTATCCGCTTCCGCCTTGATTTCGACCCGAATCGTGGCTTTCTTCACATCCTCGGCCGCTTTCAGCGCCGCAGCAAAGCGATCTGCAGTCTGTTTCGCAAATACTTCATCCCCATACAGCATATACCCGCGCGCAGCCAACACCGCATTGGTGAAGTTGTCCTGCACCTGGGCAGCTGCATCGCTCCGCACACTGGCCCGTTGCAAGTCAGCTACATCCGTTCGTGTCTGTGACGCCTGATAATAAGAGTATCCGCCCATCACAAACAGAATGACCAAAACAATACCAAAACCCAGAGCAATCTTTGCGCCGACTCTCAACTTCATCTCTGTCGCCTCACTTTTTCTATTGCTCTCTTATGTTGAACAGCTCAGGAATATACCTGATTTACATGAAGCAGTCGCCCTCCCACCTCCATTCTTTTTGTTCCCCGTCTATAAATAAAGCAGGCTGCTCTGGTAAAACACTCGGTTAAACCATCCTCACCCGCTCCTCTCGTGTTTTGCTATATGCAATCACATTGAACATATTTATCTGAAAATTATAATTCTACAATTCCTCTCCCAATTCCTTCACATCGAGAGCAAAACAGCAAATAAGTCATCCATTGTTCTTGCGAAAAATGTCGGTTTGGCTCTGTTCAGCTCTTCCTCCGAACCGTAGCCATAGCCCACTGCTATGGAATCGATTGCATTTTTCCGGGCGCCAAAAATGTCGTGTTCTCGATCGCCCACCATTACGACAGATTTCAGGTCCATTGGTCGCATATTTTTCAATGCACAGGCAACAACTTCCTCCTTCTCGACCATACTGCCATCCAGATTGCTACCGACAACTTCATGAAAAAAAGCTGCAAGAGAAAAGTGTTCCAGTATCCGTCTGGCAAAAACCTCGGGCTTTGAAGTCGCCACCCCCAGCATCCTGCCCTCTTGCCGCAGTTTTGACAACAGTTCGGGGATTCCCGGATACACCGCATTTTCAAAAATCCCGGTTTCACTGAAATATTCACGGTAATACTGTACGGATTCCCAGGCCTGTTTTTCATCCATATGATAAAAGAGTCGGAATGAAGCGGTTAACGGGGGACCGATAAATGGAATCAACTTTTTCAGGTCCTCTTCGATGATCCCCATGCGATGGAGCGCATATTGCACAGACTTTGTGATCCCTATCTGCGGATCAGTCAGCGTTCCATCCAGATCAAACAAAATTGTCGAGTATTTTCCCATTGACTGCATTTCCCCCCGGATATTATTCTTTCTCTCATCTTCTTCCCCCAGCCATGCATACGCTTTCCGGCATCCTGCGCAAAGCCTGCATGGCAAAAACACCGGCGAACGGTCCCAGCGCCAAAAGACAGAAAGCCCATCCCCAGCCAGAAGAATCCAACATCATGCCGAACAGTTTTGGAGAAAGAGCGGTCACACCAAAACCCACGACCGATTGCAAACTCAGGGCGTTGCCCAATTGTTCCTGCGGAACCAGTTCTGTCAACCCGGCTTTATAAATGGCCGAGTCCGCAACGAGCAGAAAACTGTAGAAAAGACCGGATGGAATAAAGATCCATTGCGACCCCTCCGACAGCCAGCCAAAAGCCAAAGAGCCGAATCCTCCCAAAACCAGAATCAGCGTGGCTGAAAAACAACGTCCCCGGGCATCGGAATACCACCCTCCCAGAAAAGGGGAAACAGCACCCATGAGCATGCAAGCGGCTGCAACGATTCCACCATAGGCCATGGACGCTTCTCCGACATATCCATTGCCGGAAAATACCTGGGTGGCATAGACTCCGATCCATCCGTTAAAAGCATACATTTCCCACATATGTCCCGCATAACCGAAAATAATCAGCCATACGGCCCTCATTTTCCAGACAGGAGCGACGGAATGCCTCTCTTGAGGACTCTTCACTCGATGCAGCCATTCCTTATGATCCGGAACGGCCCAAAATACCAAAGCCGCCGCCGGCAAAGCCCACACGCTGGTACATAGGAGTGCCGTCTGCCAGGAAAAAGCCGCTGCTAGCGGGGCTGCGGCAAAATAAGCCCCCGCATACGAAGCCATCAAGGAACAGGTATATACGCCTATCGCCATACCTCGTTCTTCTGCAGGGTACCATTTGCTTAATATCTGGATGCCGGGCACATAAAGTCCGCCTTGTCCGATTCCTGCCAAAATTCGCCAATAGAGCGCAGAAGAATAATCAGACGCAAACAAAGCAAACCCAATGCTGGCTAGCCCAGTCTCGATGGCACACAGGGAAAAGACGAGTCTTCCGCCGACCTTATCGGTCAACCAGCCCGAGAATAATACAGAAGCAACATACCCAAGTTGAAAAGCGCTCAAAATTGTCCCGGTCTGATCGTTGCTCAGTTGCCATTCCTGGCGCAACACCGGCAAAACCGCGGCAAAATTGTACCATATCAACATCGCGGCAAATTGTGCCAGGCAGAGTGTTGCCAGTACCCGCTTCCTTGAATCGGAAACAGCATGCATCACCTAGCACCCCAGTTCAATCGCCAAAGCCATGTTGCCCAGTATTGCTTCCTGCATTTTTGAAATACTGACACTGTCTTCCTTCGTGTGACAATGACGTTCTTCCGATGGTGCAAAAACCATTACCTTGCTTCCTGCCGCACGAAAGTGTCCTCCATCCGTGGCAAAACCGCACATGCCGACCTCCACCTCATGACCCAGGGATTTTTCCAATGTTTTTTGCGCCAATTTCACGATCTCTTCTTCAGCAGGAGTCACAAAACTGGGTTCACCAGCCGGAGCTTTCCCTGTAAAGCCGTTGTAACAGACGACATCTCTCATTTGAATGTTGATTTTTGCTGTCACTCCGGGAATCAGATGCTTGTAAACCAGCTTATTCAATTCCTCCAGTATAAATTCTTCCGATTCATCGGGAATATTACGGCAATCAATTGCCACAGTGACTTTGCCAGGCGTGACATTGCTGCTAGTCTGGTCCGTCACATACAGGGTCGGAGCAAAGGAGGTTCTGCCAAATAACGGATCACTTCCCATTTTCAGATTTTCAACCGCCAATATCATGCGAGCTGCAGCAAAATGGGGATTGCTGCCACGTTCAGGCACACTGGCATGAGTTGATTTTCCAGTGTAGTTTATATTGTATTGAATACGCCCCCTGTGCCCTATATTCAGCTGGTTGTTCGAAGCTTCACCCAAAATGACGACATCCGCCTGCAATCCCTGCGAAAGATGAATACTGCCAAAGCCTGCGGTTTCTTCATGTACTACGCCTACCACCCAGACGTTGCCTGCCGGCAATAATCCATTTTTTTTCAACGCAGCCACTGCAACTATTTGACAGGCAAAAGCCCCCTTGGTATCACTTGCGCCCAGTCCCCAGATACGCCCATCAGCCACAGCTCCAGAAAAAGGGGGATACTTCCACATCGATTCATCACCGGCCGCCACGGTATCCAAATGACAGTTGAACATGATGGAACGTCCCTTGCCGTTCCCACGCATCAAACCAAGTACATTCCCTGCTTCGTCGACGGTTACTTCATCATATCCCAGTTCACGCATATACTTTTGGGTCAATGCAGCCATCTCCGCTTCCGAACCGGAAACGCTGGGAACACGGATCATCGCCTGCGCCATATTGACTGCCAGGTCTATTTCTTCTTCTGCCAATCTTCTCAGTTTGGCAATATCCATCATTTATCCCTCCGACACCTTATCCAAGACTTTGGCAAAATCCTCAACAATATCCCCGCTGTTTTCAATGCCTACCGAAACCCGAATCAGGTCATCTCCCACACCATATGCCTGTCTCTCAGACAGCGGAATCGCTCTGTGCGAAGTTTTTCCAGGATGAGAAACGGTAGTGGATGGTCCTGCCAGACTGGGAACCAATTCCGCCATTTGCAACCCGTCGATCACGCTTCTTGCCACCTTGAGTCCGCCGGATACTGCAAAACTCAGCATGCCGCCACAACCGCCGCGGAGCAGTTTTTTTGCCACATGATAGGTTTTGGAATTATCCATTCCCGGATAATGCACAACTGTCACTTTGGGATGCCCAGACAGATACTCCGCAAGTTTCATGGCGTTCGCCGAATGCCTTTCCATACGTACGGCAAGGGTTTTTAGGCCCCGCAGCACCAGCCATGCATCAAAAGGACTCAGGGTCGGGCCGAAAGTGGTTCCAACTTTTTTCACTTTGTCAATAAAATCCTGCTTGGATGCAACTACACCACCGGTGATGTCACTATGCCCGTTCAGATATTTGGTTGCGCTGTGAATCACAACGTCGGCCCCAGCTGCCAGAGGTTGAAAATGAATCGGCGAGGCAAAAGTATTGTCAACAAAAACTTTTGCACCACTCTTTCCCGCCAATTCAACCACAGCAGGAATATCCACCACTTCCATCAGCGGATTGCAGATAGTCTCCACGTACATCACCTTGGTATTCGGTCGCACAGCCTGACGCACTGCATCCATATCAGTAAAATCCACAAAAGTAGTTTCGACCCCAAACCGTCCCAGTTCACTTTTGAAAAGTGTATAGGTCCCTCCGTATAAAACCTGGTGTGCTAAAACATGGTCACCCGCCTGAAGTTCTGCCAGGAGGGACATCGCAATCGCCGCCATTCCGGAAGAGTAAGCAGCAGCGGCTTCTGCCCCCTCAAGCAAAGATAACGCCTGCTCCAACTGTTCCACACCAGGGTTGCTGATACGGGAATACACATAACCGGGAACCCTGTGCTCATAAACATCATCAACCTGCTCCAAAGAATCAAACGACCACACCGAAGACGCAAATATCGGAGAAATTTTCGAACAGGTATCGGACGGGCAGGCTTTTGCCCCGGCATGAACAGCTAACGTATCAATTTTTTTTGACATAGTTATCACACTCCTCTTTTGCAACTTAATGCAAATTCTGTGCCAAGGCAAAAGCCTTATTTTTTCAATTGCGCAAGCAACTTCGGAACGTTTTCATTCCATTCATGGTATTGCAGTGGATTAATATCAAACCATTGGATCAATTTTAAACCACAAGTTTTATGTGCAATTTTTTCATTCTGTTCAAAAGCAGCGTATGCGTAACCCCTAAAGCTTTGGCAGCCTGACGAATGCTGCTGTGCTTTGCAATCGCTGTCTCAATCAACTTTCGCTCTGTAGCTGCCACAGCCTCCGGCAAACTTTGCACGGATATACTTTCCGACGGGTTCGTCGCCGGCATTGCACCAACAAATATATCATCCGCAGTAATCACATTCCCTTCGCAGAGACAGATCGCCCGCTCGATTACATTGGAAAGTTCACGGATATTACCCGGCCAATCATACTGCATCAGTTTTCCCATAGCAGAGTCTTCCACGGTAAGGTTCCTTTTCTCCAGCTGCGGTTCCAAAATCATCATAAAATGGCGTACCAGCAGGGGAATATCATCTCTGTGTTCACGCAACGGTGGAATTCGCAAGGGAATGACATGCAGGCGGTAAAATAAATCTTCCCGAAACTGGCCACTTTTTACCAAGCTTTCCAAATCGCGATTTGTTGCGGTTATTATTCTCACTTCCACAGGAATTTCCTTCTGTCCACCGATCCGGCGAATCCTTCCTTCCTGAAGCACTCGCAGCAATTTGGCCTGAACATGAGGAGATAGCTCGCCAACTTCATCAAGGAACAGGGTGCCCCCATGCGCTAGCTCAAAAAGCCCCTGCTTGCCTCCCTTTTTGCCGCCGGTAAAAGTACCTTCTTCATAGCCGAATAATTCACTTTCAATCAGGGTGTCAGGAATCGCAGCGCAATTTAGCGGAACAAAGGGATTGTTGCGATGAATACCCTGTGAATGGATGGCCCTGGCAAACAGTTCTTTTCCTGTTCCGCTCTCTCCCAGAATCAGGACCGTCGACTTGTTGCGGGCCACGTTGTTTGCCACTTTGACAACGGCCAGCATCTCTGCATTGTGGGTAATAATGTCACTGAATGTAATCTGCCGCGACTGGGTGATGGAATGAACCATCTCCCGGACATCCTGCATGTCCCGAAGAGTCAAGATGACACCCTGAACCGTGCCGACTTCGTTCGTGATCGTACTGGAGCTGACTAGACAATGACATATTTTCCCTTTCGTTTCAAAAAACAAAGGATGATTGTTAAAATTCAGACCTGTTTCTATTGCCTTGTCGATGAGATCCAGCGACGGAATAACTCCCTCTAATGGTCTTCCTTCCAAAAATCCATCTTCATGGAGTATTCGAACAGCAGTTGGATTTACAAGCTCAATAATTTTTTCCTTGTTAATGACGATAAATCCGTCACTACTCGATTTTAATATGGTTTCTATCAGCTGTTCCCGTTCCTCAAATGCAATCAGATCAATGTTTTCCAAAGCGCGGACCCCGGAAATTGCTGTAATTTCATTTCGTATCTTCTTCCACGTTGTTTTTTCGACACGTTCAAATTTTACATATACAACATGAGTGTATACTTCCATCCAGATGATATTTACATGGTGCTTCGAAAAAACCCGTAATATATCAGCGGTCATATGAATCCTGTCAATGGTTCGGATACGAATGCGTTGAATATCTTTTTCGCCCACAGAAACCTCCATAAATTCTCCATTTGCACTTATTCGACTGATTTGAAGTTGGGACTCAGGCTGGTATTTCATTTTCGCTTCTAGCAATAAAGTTCCTGCTTTTATTCGCTGCAAAATAAGAAGCGGCCGGAATTCTAATACCGGCCGCCTTGGAAAATATCACATTTTTT
>CAZXCC010000040.1:0-16531 GCA_964638945.1 uncultured Veillonellaceae bacterium
GGGGAGTTGACATGCGTTTTTTTCTAGACACAGCCAATATCCAGGAAATCAGGGAAGTGGCGCAATGGGGTCTGCTTGATGGTGTAACCACCAATCCGTCCCTGATCGCCAAAGAGAAACAGAATATCCATTCTGTCATCCGCGAAATCTGCAGTATCGTGGAGGGGCCTGTCAGCGCCGAAGTCATTGCCACCACCGCACCGGAAATGATCGAGGAAGGACGGGTGCTGTCGAAACTGGCGGAGAATGTTGTCATCAAGGTGCCGATGACACTAGAAGGCCTGAAGGCGGTCAAAGTCTTGAACGAGGAGGATATCCCAACCAATGTCACATTGGTTTTTTCTGCAAACCAGGCTTTGATGGCGGCACGAGCCGGAGCGGTGTTCGTCAGTCCTTTTGTAGGGAGACTGGATGATATCAACGAGGAAGGCATTCAGTTGGTAAAGACCATTGCCGATTTATTTGCCATTCATGATATCGGCACGGAAATCATCGCTGCCAGCATCCGCCACCCCATGCACGTGACGCAGGCGGCACTTGCCGGTGCAGATATTGCAACAGTGCCTTACAAGGTATTGCTTTCCCTGGTTAATCACCCGCTTACCGATGCAGGAATAAAACGGTTCCTGGAAGATTGGAAAAACGCGAATATGTAAGGGAGGGGCTGCCATGGACAGGGAACTGGCACTGGAATTTGTCCGTGTGACAGAAGCCGCCGCCATTGCTTGCGGTCGCTGGATGGGAAAAGGCGATAAAATCGCTGCGGATCAGGCTGCAGTCGATGCAATGCGCACCTTGTTCGACACAGTGAATATTTCCGGGACCATTGTAATCGGGGAAGGCGAAATGGATGAAGCGCCGATGCTTTACATAGGCGAAAAAGTCGGTGCGGGCGGCTTTGCGGTGGATATCGCGGTAGATCCGCTCGAGGGAACGAATCTTGTTGCAAAAGGTCTGCCCGGTGCGATTGCGGTGTTGGCTATTGCACCAAAAGGCGGCTTGCTCAATGCTCCGGACATGTATATGGAGAAAATCGCGGTCGGACCCCGGGCGGCCGGGTTTATCGATATTACCGCCCCGGTGAAGGTGAATCTGAAAGCCGTGGCCAAAGCGATGGAGCGCCGGGTGGAAGAACTCACAGTCGTCATACTGGACCGGGAGCGGCACAAAGGGATTATCGAGGAAGTTCGCTCCGCGGGCGCCCGAATCAAACTCATTTCCGACGGTGATATTTCGCCAGCCATCAATGCGGCGGTTGAAGGCACTGCGGTGCATATGCTGCTGGGTATCGGCGGTGCGCCGGAGGGCGTTCTGGCGGCTGCAGCGTTAAAATGTCTGGGCGGAGACATGCAGGGCCGGTTATGGCCGGAATCGGAAGCAGAAGTGATCCGGGCAAAAGCGATGGGAATCAGTGATGTGACAAAAGTGTTGACCCTCGATGACCTCGTAGCAGCGGATGACGTGATTTTTGCCTGTACGGCCGTGACCCAGGGAGATCTGCTGAATGGAGTAAAATATTTCCCCGGCGGTGTCCGGACACATTCCATGGTAATGCGCTATATCAGCGGAACCGTACGCTTTATTGATGCGGTCCACAAACTGGACCGAAAACCTTTGCTGATCAAACGGGTATAGTTGGAGATCTGATCAGCATCCGTATTTCAGGCACGAATGGATTTGCCACAGGGCTTCGGCAATGCCGAGGCCCTTGTCGGCGTGGAAAGGAACCTATGCATACACTGATTCGCAACAACACAAGAGAAGGAAATCTGGCAAAAGTATCTGCTCTGCTCCAGGCCGAAGGCAAGGAACCGGTTGCGGTGCATGGCGCAACCGGCGCAGTCCGCAGCGTTATGGCGGCGAAATCTGCAATGGGGAAAAAAGGGCCGGTACTGATTGTTGCGGCTACGCGGGAAAGTCTGGAAATGTATCGCAACGATCTTTCTTACCTATGCCCGTCGCACATTATAATCGAATTGCCAGTCGGTGATGCGACTCCGACCCGTGCCGTTGCTCATAGTCTGGAACTTGCCAGACAACGTACGGAGGCGCTGTCACGCATGGCTGCCTGCGAACCGGTTGTTGTGCTTGCCATGGCGGAGGCGGCAGTGATGCGGGTGCCGGCGCCGCAAAAATTTTATGACCGCCGAATCATTCTGAAAACAGGCGAGACAATTCAGAAGGAGCAGCTGTTAGCCAGACTGGTCGATTTTGGGTATGAACGGATTGACCCGGTCGACTCTGTGGGGCATTTCAGCAGCCGTGGCGGAATCATCGACATCTTTGCCGTCAATATGGAAACTCCGGTCAGGATTGAACTGTTTGGCGATGTGATTGATTCGCTGCGCGAATTTCATCCGGTGACGCAGCGTTCCGTAAAAATGCTGGAACAGGTTACTTTGCTTCCTTCGATTGACACGATGGACTTAGAGACGGACAGTACAGTGCTTGCTTATCTGCCGGAAGAAGGCGCCGTGATTTTTGATGAAGCGGCCCGCTGTGAGGAAACAGTAGGAATGCTTTTCAAGTCTGATGCGGCTGTTGCCGCCCGCAGCGTGCAGTGGGCTGAATTGAGAAATCAGGCTCTGAAGGGGGAATGGCAGAGCTGTTTCTTTTCATTGCTTGCACAGGCCGATTCTGCGGGGATAACGCGTTCCATAGGAGTAACAACCCGAGGCATTCCACCGTATCACCGCAAAACGGATTTTCTGGTGAATGATATTTTGTCATGGCAGAACAGGCAGTATCGGATTATTCTGATGATGTCAAACTTGCAGTCGGCGGTGGTATTGCGGGAAAATCTTGCGCAACAGGGCATCAAGGCGCAGGCGGCTACGACAGAGGATGAACTGGACGCGGAAGGAATCTACGTCGTAACGGGAGGGCTGTCTGCAGGGTTTGAGCTTCCCGAAGAAAAGCTGGCTGTGATTACAGAAAAAGAGATCAAAGGCCGCCTGAAGCTTTCGAGACGCGGCAAAACAGGTCAGGCACGCCGCATTACTGACTATACCGACCTAAAGGTTGGGGATTATGTGGTCCATGTCGGACATGGCATCGGCAAGTATGTGGGCGTGGAAACGATGGTTACCAACGGGGTTCATCGGGACTATTTCCATATCCGTTATGCAGGGGACGACCAATTGTATGTTCCGACAGACCAGGTGCAGATGCTGCAGAAATACATCGGCTCGGAAGGGGACGCACCGAAACTGTCGCGCCTGGGCGGGACGGACTGGGCAAAGGCGAAGGCAAGGGCCAAAGCGGCAGTCGCCGACCTTGCGGGGGAATTGATCGAATTATATGCGCGCCGCAGCATGGCTCCCGGATTTGCTTTTTTGCCTGACACACCTTGGCAAGCGGAATTTGAGGATGCTTTTCCTTTCGAAGAAACGCCTGACCAGTTGGCTGCGGTGGCGGAAATCAAGGCGGATATGGAAAAACCGCAGGCCATGGATCGTCTTTTATGCGGCGATGTTGGGTTCGGCAAGACGGAGGTAGCTCTGCGAGCAGCATTTAAGGCTGTCATGAGCGGAAAACAGGTGGCTGTGCTTGTGCCGACAACGGTTTTGGCGCAACAGCATTTCCAGACCTTCTCGAGCCGGTTTGCAGCGTTTGGGCTTGCGGTCGATGTGATGAGCCGGTTTCGCTCTGCTGCAGAGCAGAGGAATACTTTGCGCGAAGCGGCTGCCGGTAAAGTGGATGTGCTTATCGGCACACATCGTCTCCTGCAGCCGGATGTGACTTTTAAGGATCTCGGACTGCTGATTGTGGATGAGGAACAACGTTTCGGCGTGGCGCAAAAAGAACGGCTGAAAAAGTGGAGTGTAGGACTGGATATATTGACCCTGACAGCTACGCCCATCCCCCGCACATTGCACATGTCGCTTGCCGGGCTGCGTGATATGAGCACCATTGAAAGCGCACCGGAGGACCGTCTTCCTGTTCAGACCTATGTTGTCGAGTATCTGCCCGACTTGATTGCCCAGGCGATCAGACAGGAAATAAATCGCGGCGGGCAGGCATATTTTGTGTACAATCGCATTGAAAGCATAGAAAAGATGTACAGGGAGCTGCAGGATCTGGTGCCGGAAGCGAAGATCGGCGTTGCGCACGGTAAAATGCCGGAAGACAGCCTGGAAGACGTGATGTTTGATTTTTACGAAGGGCACTACAACATTTTGCTCTGCACCAGCATCATCGAAAACGGACTGGACGTATCCAACGCCAATACGATCATCGTATACGATTCGGATCGTTTCGGCCTTTCCCAGTTGTATCAGATGAGGGGACGAGTAGGGCGTTCGGATCGGTTGGCCCATGCCTATCTGACATATCGGCCGCAGAAGGTGGTCAGCGAGATTGCGGAAAAACGCCTGAGGGCCATTACCGAATTTACTGAACTGGGAGCCGGGTTTAAAATTGCCATGCGTGACCTGGAAATCCGGGGAGCCGGGAATCTTTTGGGTGCTCAACAGCATGGCCATATCGCCGGAGTAGGTTTTGAGATGTATTGCCGCCTGCTTGATGAAGCGGTCCAGGCATTACGCGACGGCTCTGTGCCTGAACCTACGCCGGATCCGGTAATTGAAATCAGCTTTGATGCCTATATACCGAGCGAATATGTGGAAGATGCCATGCACAAAATTGAAATGTACCAGCAAATTGCCGCAATTCGGACAGAGGAGGAGGCGGCCGAACTGCTGGATGAAATCATCGACCGGTTTGGCGATCCGCCGGCACCGTTCAACAATCTGATGGCGGTCGCCAAGATCAAGAATATCGCAAGAAAAATGGGCGTGAAAGCGGTATTGCAAAAAAATGACTGGCTGGAAATCAGCTTTACGGATAAACCGGATGTCAACGTGCAGGGGATTATGAAACTGCGGACAAAATCACCAGGCAGGATCAAAATGGTGGCAGGTCCGCCGCAAATGATCTGCATTAGACAGAATACAGGCGAGGATGAAGCAGTAGCTGCTTGGTTGTTGGATGTCTTCCGCAAACTGGAGCCGCAGTCGGCTTCCTGACGAAAAGTATCTCTGGAAGCTGTTCCTGTCGGTTTCTATATACAGAGTCGGCCTTATTCCGCGGCAGCGCCGATGAAGATCCGTGAGACGGCACCGTCCTGCAGGGAAAATAGAATTCCGCCATATACGGTGCCTGCGAGCAACGAAGAGCTTTCTGGACTGAAATTCGGGTTGAGTTCGTTGGCGTAAGCGGTTTTTACATCTTGCACGGTACTGCCGATCCCAATTCCCCGTCTGGTTTTCAAATCGCAGGGAGCTGTGATCGTTATTCTGCCGACAACCGGTTTGCCCTCCGGTCGGTTATTCATATCCAGTTCTATTCCTTTCGCGGGATAGTACCACGACTGGTGCACATAGCCGTCGGCGGCCCAGACTTTTGGTTCAGATTTTTTCTCCGCTTCTCCCATCTGTTGGTTAACCGCACTGTCGGAAATACCTACCGCCAAATTGCCAAGGGCTTCTTCGCGCATCAGACGAAATCCAATCTTTAAATAATCTTTTTTTTCTTCGGCAAAAACTCTCTGACCACCGCAAAGTGGATTCATGATACTTAGGCAAATCAGCATAAAAGCTGCGAACACCATGGTTTTGCTTTTCATCATGCTATATCCTCCATTAAGGAAATTCACAACGGTACCATTCCGTAATATTCTGCTCAGCGTTTTGCCAGCAAAGGTTCCGTGAGTCCCGATACGCCAACGAGCCCGAGCAGTGTCAGAAAGATTTTTTGCGGGCCCCGGAATCCATCCGTCGGATCATAGGATTCATTCAGGGAATGATTGTTTGCCTCCGCGCCGCCGCCACACAGGCGGATTGCAGGAATCCCCAGGCTGATCGGCAGATTTGCGTCCGTGCTGCTGGCCGGGCCAAATTCGGGAATCATGCCGACTTCTTCGGTTGCAGCCCAGGCAGCCTGGACGATATTGGCGTCAGAAGGCTGCTGTCCTGCCGGTCTGTCGCCAACCAGTTTGATCTCGACCCGGATCGCATCGGAATTCCAGCGGGCATTTTCTTCCGCAGCAGCTGCAGGAAGCAATTCCATGATGGTTTTTTCCAGTACGGCGAGCTCTTCTGCGGAGGCAGACCGCATATCAAGAAGCATCGAAGCTTCTGCGGCAATGGAATTTACCGATGTCCCACCGGAAATCTCGCCCACCGTGAAAGTGGTTTTTGGATCGGACGGAGTCCGCACATCCGCAATTTTGGCAATGGCGCGTCCCAAAGCATGAGTGGCGCTTGGCAGGCCGAAGGCATTCCAGCTGTGTCCGCCGGGTCCGCAATATTTGATTTCATAGCGGCGACTGCCGGTAGCCAGGAAGGTAATAATCTGCTCCTTGACTCCATCTATGGCAATATATCCGTCCACATCCGTATTATCGCGGAAAAAGGCTTTGATGCCCCGCAGATCGCCCAGCCCCTCTTCACCGACGTTTCCACCGAACAGGATGTCGCCGACTGTCTGGATACCGCTTTCCTTGAGGCCTCGAATGACAGAAAGGATTGCGGCGAGACCTCTGGCATTATCGGCAATGCCTGGCGCACACAACCGCCCGTCGATTTCCCGGACCGTCACATCGGTTCCTGCGGCAAAGACCGTGTCCAGATGCGCAGAAACAAAAAGCCGCGGACCGGAGCCGGTTCCCTTGAACACGCCAAAAACATTGCCTTCATTGTCCTGGCGTATATCGGAAAGACCCAGCGCTGCAAGGCAGGTTTTATAGTACTGCGCCCTTTCCTGTTCCTGGAACGGCGGGGAAGGAACTTCGTTGATTGCAATCTGCTCTTTGAGGGTATTCTGGTGGTCGGCAGCCAAAAAACGGATACCCTGCTGAACCTGTTCGGAAAGGTGCAGTTTGGCATAGACATCCCGAACCGTATCGGATACTTTGTATTCCTGACTCATTTCACACACTCCCTGCGATTTTTTCTGTCAGTAATATTCCCCTTTTTGACGATAATATCCTCTGCCGCAGAGTCGGTATCCATGGGGATATTTGTTGGCTGATGAGCGGCTGGAAGCGTGGGGGCTGTATTGAAAACTTTGCTATATCACGACTTTTTTAGTAGAATAATGATGTTAATTTCATAACATGAAAATTGAGGGTTCTGTACAGTCTTTCAGTACAATCAGGCTTGCAGGACAAGCAGGGCGCTGACTTTCTGTCTGGTGCCGCTATTTAGGAAGGAAAGGCCATAACTTGAGTAAAGAAAAGTTTCTTAAAGGAGCTCTAATTCTTACGGTTGCCGGGATCATCGTCAAGCTGATCGGGTCGGTTAACCGGATTTTTCTGTCGCGTTTGCTGGGAGGGGAAGGCATCGGGTTATACCAGATGGCTTACCCGATATATCTGCTGGCGTTGAGTGTCTCTTCAGCCGGAATTCCGGTTGCGATTTCCATTCTGGTGGCGGAAAAAGTTGCGTTGCAGGATTATCGCGGAGCCAACAGGGTGTTCAGGATTTCCCTGTCGGTATTGACTTTTACGGGACTTCTTTTTTCTGCATTGTTATATTTTGGAGCCGGATGGCTGATCGAGCAACAGTATGTCCGCGACCCCAGGGCATATTATGCGATTGCGGCATTGGCGCCTGCCATCTTTTTCGTGACCATTCTATCCAGTTACCGGGGATATTTTCAGGGAATGCAGATGATGATGCCGACAGGCATTTCGCAGATTGCGGAGCAACTGATCCGTGTGGTCACAATGGTTGCTTTTGCTTATTTCCTTCTGCCGTACGGTCTTGAATATGCAGCAGCCGGAGCCAGCTTCGGGGCAGGTCCCGGTGCTATGGCCGGCCTTTCGGTGTTGATTTATTTTTACTGGAAGTATCGGGGTGAATTCCGCAACAAGGTGGAAAACCAGCCCCTCCTGAAACAGGAATCCGGAACATCCATCATTACCCGCATCGTCAGACTGGCGCTGCCGGTATCTCTGGCAAACATCATGCTGCCGGTCGTTTCCAACATTGATCTGCTGATTGTGCCGCCGCGTCTTGAGGTGGCAGGTTATACGGTCGAGCAGGCTACCGAGCTGTTCGGCTATCTCACAGGCATGGCGATCCCTCTTGTCAACATGGCGACGATTCTAACAGCATCTTTGGCCGCCAGCCTTGTGCCGTCCATTTCCGAAGCCTGGACGCTGGGCGACCGTGCGGCGATTCGCGATCGGACTGCTACGGCGATACGGATCGCAAACCTGATCACCATTCCTGCCTTTGTCGGCATGTGGCTATTGGCCACGCCGATATCGACAATGCTTTATGCGACACCAAAGGCAGGCATCCCCATCGCCATTTCCGCCCTGGGAATTTTTCTTCTCGGTATTCACCAGGTAACGACCGGAGTACTGCAGGGATTGGGAAGAACGGCGATACCGGTTGTAAACATGGTCATTGCGGCAGGAGTCAAAGTGGTATTGAGCTGGACGCTTACCGCCATGCCCTCGTTGGGGATTGTGGGCGCCTCCTGGGCTACGATTGCCGACTTTGGTGTGGGCGCATTGTTAAATATGTTTTTTGTTTATCGTTACGTCGGATTCGCCCTTGATGTCAAGGATACGCTGAAAACCAGCACCGCTGCCGCAATCATGGGTATTGTCTGTCTGGGTGCGTATGAACTGCTTTTTGCCCATGGTATGGGGAATACTCTTGCAACACTGACTGCGATTGTTGCCGGCGGTGGAATATATGCAGTCTTATTGTTGCTCCTTGGCAGCATCGGCGAGCGTGAAATGGCTAAAGTGCCTGTCGTGGGGGCTCCTGCGGCAGCATTTCTGAAAAAAATTCATTTGTTGAGGCGGTAAGCCATGGGCAGTATTACTATCGTCGGACTGGGTCCCGGTTCGTTTGGCTGTATGAGTCTGGAAACATGGGATTTGATCAGGAAAACCCCCGTGCTGTTGTTGCGGACTGAAATTCACCCGACGGTGGATGAATTGCGGGCACGCGGCGTTGTTTTCGAGAGTTATGACGCATTATACGAACAAGGTGAGGATTTCGACGCCATTTATGCCGCGATTTCCGCGGATGTGCTTCGACGGGCGGCACAGGGGGAAGATGTTGTATTTGCAGTACCCGGCAGCCCGATGGTGGCGGAAAAAACGGTGGGACTGATCCGAAAAGCAGCCGGCGAACGGCAGATACCGCTAGCAATATTGCCGGGGATGAGTTTTTTTGAGCTGCTATGCAACCGTCTTGGCGTGGATCCGCAACAAGGACTGACAATGGTAGATGCGCAGGAGGTAGGAGGGTTGCCGCCGGATTTGGCAACCGGGCTGGTCGTTACACAAGTATTCAGCCCTTTTATTGCCTCTGAACTAAAACTCAGTCTTATGGAGCGATTCGAGGACGAACAGGAAGTGGTGTTGGCCAGGCATTTGGGGTTGCCGGACGAGACGGTGACTTCTTTGCAATTGTTCGAACTGGACCGGCAGAGTGGGTTCGATCACTTGACAAGTGTCTACGTTCCGCCCTGCGAGTTGAGGCAGCAACCTTTTTCTCTTGCGCCGGTAGTGGATATCATGGCCCGCCTTCGCTCCCCGGGCGGCTGTCCCTGGGATATTGAACAGACGCATGCGACATTGCGACGATATATCGTGGAGGAGGTCTACGAGGTTCTGGAGGCGATCGACGAACAGGATGCGGGGCATCTGTGCGAAGAGCTGGGAGATTTGTTGCTCCAGATCGTTTTTCATGCCCGCATGGCGGAGGAGAGCGGCATGTTCAGCATGCAGGATGTGGTGGACACTGTGTCAGAAAAGCTGATTCGCCGTCATCCCCATGTTTTTGGCGATATTTCTGTTCGTGACGCAGCCGAGGTTCTTTTGAACTGGGATGCAATCAAAAAACGGGAAAAAACGGTGAAACCTGCATCGGTTCTCGATGGAGTTCCCAAAGGACTGCCGGCGTTGATGCGGGCGAACAAATTGCAGCTGAAGGCTGCCAAAGTCGGATTTGACTGGCCGGAAATCACACCGGTGTGGGATAAGGTGGCCGAAGAAATAGCCGAGCTGCAGGAAGCCGCAGAAACCGGTGACAAGGCCAAAATCGAAGGGGAACTGGGGGATGTGCTTTTTGCAGTAGTGAACCTGGGCCGATTCCTGGGTGTGGAAGCCGAAGTGGCTCTGAACGGAACCAACAACAAATTTGTCCGCCGATTTCATCAGATGGAGCAGGAAGCTAAGGGAAAAGGACTGAAGTGGAAAGAAATGAGCCTGACGGAAATGGATGCGTTATGGGAAGCTGCCAAAGCTGCAGAAAAGGAATAGATTGATCCGTTCGCAAAAACGATATTTGCGATGACAGCTCCCGTTCCATTTTGGACGGGGGTTTATTTTATCTGCCGGCAGGAAATTGAACCGGGGAAATACAATAGTATAGTCATTAAGGAATACAAAGAGCTGATGAAGGAGAAACGATGGGAAAGGTGCTCTTGGTTGAAGATGAAGAGAATATCCGGCAGCTGATTCGATACAACCTGGAAAAGGAGCATTTTCTGATTCTGGAAGCAGAGGATGGCTTGCTGGGAATCAAGCTGGCCAAAGAGGAAAAGCCGGACCTGGTGATTTTGGATTTGATGCTGCCGGGAATGGATGGGTTGGAAGTCTGCCGGACACTGAAGGGGAATGCGATGACTTCTGCATTGCCAATTATCATGCTGACTGCGCGCAGCGAGGAAATCGACAAAGTAATCGGGCTGGAACTCGGCGCCGATGATTATATGACCAAACCATTCAGTCCACGGGAGCTGGTTGCGCGTGTCAAGGCGGTGCTGCGCCGAAGTAAAAAGGAAACGTCCCTGCCCGGCGAAATGTCGGTGGGACGTTTGCGTATAAATTTCCTCCGGTATGAAGTGTTTCTGGGTTCCGAGAAACTGGAACTGACCCCCAAAGAGTATGAGCTGTTAAAAATGCTTGCAACAAATCTGGGCAAGGTGTTTACCCGGGAACAGCTGTTGGAGAAGGTTTGGGGCTATGACTATTTTGGCGACACACGCACTGTAGATGTTCATGTGCGGCATCTGCGCGCCAAGATGGCCGTCGATCCTGCAACTGCCGAAAGGCTGGAAACCGTGCGCGGCTTTGGATACCGTCTGATGGAAGCAGAATAAGAGAAAAAGGGGGCTGAAGGGGTGAAAAATCTGGTTCGGTGTCGGGCATGCGGTTACATAATGGCGGAAGGCGATGTGGAAGACCTGTGTCCGGCCTGCGGGCTGCCCAAAACCGTGTTTGAACCGTACAAGGACAAAGTGTCGGAGCAACGCCGCAAATGGATTGATCTGCATATTCATCCGGTTGTGGTGCACTTTCCTCCAGTGTCTGCCATTGGTGTTTTCTTCGGCTTATTGGCGGCACAACTTGTGGGAGACCCATGGCGGTCCTATTTTCTTGGGACGGTTGAGATCAGCCTTCTGTTGATGCCGTTCACAGTCCTGGCAGCACTGGTCAGCGGATTCATTGACGGCAAGCTGCGTTTCAAGAAAGCCACGACTCCGGTACTGCGCAAAAAAATGATTGCGGGAGTAGTCTGCCTTATTTTATCAGTGACGCTTTCAGTGATCGGACTGACAAACCGATATGAAAGTCTGCCGGTGATGCTGGCACTTTCTGCGGGATGTCTTGTCTGCAATACTTATCTGGGGCGTATAGGTTCCAAACTCATGGATGCCATACTGCCGGGATGAAGCGGCTGATCCAGGGATGAAGCGTTGTGCCCAAAACCAAAAGAGAGCCGAATTTGAAATGAAATCCGGCGGCCATGGCTTCCAATCCCTTAAGTTTATCGGGCTGTCGCCAGAACGCGTTTCGGGCATCAGAAAACATTTTTAGAGCCTGCGGCCACAACAACAGCGGCAAAACGGCAGTCCAGGGCAGTATTTCCGTGAGCAGCAACGCGACAGTGGAAAGAAAGGCCCCGATAAATAAAGCGTGAAAAAGCTTGATGCTGATTTTTCCTCCCAGAATCAGAGCCAATGTTTTTATACCGGCAGCCGCATCATATTTCATGTCCCGCATATCGTTGGAGAGATGGAATCCTGAAATGAGAAAACAAACAGGCAGGGAGGCCCAGACAGGAAGCCAGGAATATTGTCCGGTCTGAATATAATATGAAGGCCAGACCATGCAGGGTCCCATGAGAAAAAAGATGACAATCGGGCCGAGACCGCAATATTTGTAGGGATGGGGACCCAGAGTATAAAAGTATCCGAAACACAGGCCCGTGATTCCGACCGCCATGACAGGCCATCCACACAGCTGGGTGAGCCAGATTCCCAATAATGCCGCCAGGCTGAAACAAATCCAGCCGGCGGCTTTCACTTTTTCCGGAGAAATGAGCCCGCTCACCACTTGCAGATGGGAAGCGGATTCCATGGTGTCGACTCCTGTGATGAAGTCTCCATAGGTGTTCATGAGGTTGGTGCCGGCATGGACGCAAATGCCGCCGGCCAGAGTCAACAGGAAAAGCCAAAGGTTGAACGTGCCCTCGTTCCAGGCCAGTGCCGCCCCGAGGGAAACGGGGATAAAGGTTGCGGTGTAAGACCAGGGCCGGAAAACTCCCCACCAATTTTGCAACAGAATAAAAACCCCGCTTTCGCCTTTGCGTGAAAATGCTTAGTATTCCAGGTCCTTGGCAGTTACTCTGCCGCGCATCATCCAGTGAGCCCAGGCTTGATAGGCGATGACGATCGGAACAAAAACCAGGGCGGCAAAAGTCATCAGTTTCAGTGTGTAAGGGCTGGAGGAGGCGTTTTGTATGGTCAGGCTCCAGTCTGGGTTTAGGCTGGACACCATCAGTCTCGGAAACAGGCCGAGAAAAAGGGAGACAGTAAACAGTCCAATGGAGGAAGAGCTGCAGACAAAGGCCCAGCCGAATCTGGCGCGCATGGAAAAATAGGCGGACAGGAACAGAACTGCAGCCGTGGCCAACAAGGTGATTACCGCAGCCGGACGAGTGAAAAGATCGGTTTGCATCCAGGTCATCACCGCCACAGAAAGGCAGAGAAGCAGTGTGGCAGGCACGAAACGCTGCGCGAGATGCCCTGATTTTTTTGACAGGTCATCCGAGGTTTTTAGAGAAGCGTACAGAGCGCCATGGTACGCAAAAAGCACTGGGAAAAGCAATCCGACGGACAACGCATAGGGGTTGAGCAAATCAAAGAAGCCGCCTGTGTAATGCATATTGGCATTGATTGGAACGCCACGGAGAAGGTTGGCGACGGCAACACCCCATAAGAGCGCGGGAAGCAGGCTTCCCCAAAAAATGCAGGTGTCCCAAAGCTGACGCCAGGCCGGTGCTTCGTCTTTGGATCGGAATTCAAACGATACGCCGCGGAAAATCAGCGCCGCCAGAAGGATAAACAGGGCAGGATAGAAACCGCTGAACAATGTGGCGTATACATGCGGAAAGGCTGCAAAGAGAGCACCGCCGGCAGTAACCATCCAAACTTCGTTGCCGTCCCAGACAGGCCCGATCGTATTGATCAGGGCACGGCGCTCAAAATCGTTGCGTGCCAGCATAGGGGAGATGATTCCGATGCCGTAGTCGAATCCTTCCAGGATAAAAAACACGGCGAAAATCACGGCGATGAGGGCAAACCAAATCACTGCCCAGTCCATTACGCCACCTCCTCATCCGGGTTCAACCGGGCATTTTTTTTCATCAGATAGATCCAAACAAAGGTCAGGAAAGTATAAATCAGAATATAACCGGACAAGGAGAAGAAAAGATGACCGGTGGTAACAACGGGAGAAAAGGCCTTGTCAACTTTTTGCAGGCCGAAGACGATCCAGGGCTGCCGACCGACTTCCGCCACCGTCCATCCGGCAATATTGGCGATATAAGGAAGCGGAAGCAACCAGAACAAAAAGCGTAGCAGCTTCTTTTGCTCAACCAGTCTGTTGCTGCGATCAAGCCACCAGGCCAGTCCCAGTGCCAGCAGCAGCAATGTGCCGATTCCTACCATCAGACGGAAGCTCCAATATACGATGGTGACGGGAGGAATATAATTCCCAGGGCCGTAGGTTTTTTCCGCTTCTTTTTGCAGATCGTTGATTCCGCGGACTTCGGCAAATGGTGAATTATATGCAAGAATGCCCAGTACATAAGGGATATCGAGAGACAACCGGTTTTTTTTCGCTGATTCGTCAATAATGGCGACGACAGAAAACGCTGCAGGTTGTTCGGTTTCCCAATGAGCTTCCATGGCTGCAAGCTTCATGGGTTTATCTTTCGCCACATACAATCCCTGGGCGTGTCCAAGTACGATGACCAAAAATGCCGCAGCCAGGCCCCAGGACAAACCGAGTTTCATAGATGCTCGGAAGGTTTCGGAAGGATTGCCGCGCTGCAGATGCCAGGCGCTGATCCCAACGACAACAACAGTGGCAGTGGTCATACCGGCCAGCAACATATGAGGCAGTTGGTGCAAGAAATACGGATTGGTGAAGAAAGCGCCGAAATCGACCAGTTCCGCCCTTCCGTTGCGAAGTACATATCCTGTGGGGGCCTGCATGAACGCATTGGCGGCGATGATCCAGACTGCCGAAAGGTTGCCGGCAAAAGCCACAACCCACATACAGAAGGCGTGCATCGGCTTGGACAGCTTATGCCAGCCAAAGATCCAGAGCCCGAGGAATGTTGATTCCAAGAAAAATGCAGTCAGTGCTTCAAAAGCCAAAGGAACCCCAAAAATATCCCCCATGAAGCGGGCATATTCCGACCAGTTCATGCCGAATTGAAATTCCAGCACGATGCCTGTAACGATCCCCATGGCAAAATTGATGACAAACAGGCGGCCCCAGAACTTTGCCATTCGCAGGTAAATATCCCGCCCTGTTCTTACATACAGCGTTTCAAGCACTGCAATGAACAGGGAAAGCCCCAGAGTCAGGGGGACAAAAAGAAAATGAAACCCTACGGTGATGGCGAATTGCAGGCGAGCCAGTGCAAGTTCCACAATGCCACATCCTTTCAGTTGAGTATGGTATATTTTAGGCAAATGGTATGGAAAATCCTTTTCCGTTGTTGAAAATTGCGATAATATATTTTCTGATTTTGTTCAGGATACAATAAAAAATCCCTGCAATATGCAGGGATGGCAAGAAATCAGGTTTATCCTATTCAGGCAATGAGTTCGGCATGGCTTTTGGCAATGTGAATTGGAAAACTGTGCCTGTATCGGGGGTGCTTTGCACTTCAATGGTGCCGCCAAGTGCATCAAGGATATATTTTACGATGGCCAGGCCCAGGCCGGTTCCGCTGACAGACCGGGAACGGGCTTTGTCAATGCGGAAAAAGCGGTCAAAGATCCGTGGCAGATCTTCTGCGGGAATACCGATGCCGGAATCTTTGACCGTAAAAACCAGAGAATCCTCCTGACTGATTACGGTAATCGAAATAATACCTCCGTTCGGGGTGTATTTGATGGCATTATCGACCAGGTTGACAAGAACTTGTTTGAACCAATCGGGAGAAGCTTTTACGAATAAGGGTTCAGGCGGCGTGTTTATGGACAGGGACAGTTTTTTCCCCTGCCAGGTCGGGGTCAGTTCTCTGACAACCGCATCCATCACAGGCTGCACAGGAACAGGGACAAGGGAAATATTCTGGCGATACTCCGTCGATTCCACTTTGGCAAGCTGGAGCAGGTCCGTTACTAAACGCTGCATACGCTCCGCTTCGGAAAGGATGATTCCGGCAAAATGACGACTGTCAGCTGCATTTTCGGCAGCGCCATCGACCAGAGTTTCAGCAAACCCACGAATTGCTGTCAACGGCGTGGATAATTCATGGGAGGCATTGGCGACAAAATCGGCCTGTCGTTCCTGCAGGATTGTCAGGCTGGTGATGTCGTGAAATACGGCGAGTACTCCGCCGGTTTCGCCGGTTTTTGCCGGAAGTCCGATAAGAGATGCCTGAAATATTTTTTTGGTTCCCTGAAAATTGACGCGCAGGGTATGTTGCTGGACCCGTTCATCTCTTTGGGGATTTCGGAGAAAATTGTCGATCTGGCTGCTGCCGAGCACATTCAAATCATGCTGGCCGAACATGGCCGGGGAAAGATTGAACCAGAGAAAGGCGCTGCGGTTCGCATCCACGAGGCAGCCGTAACTGTCAAAAAGCATGACGGCATTATCCATATGCTCCAGGATAAGCTGCAATTTTTTCTTTTCCGCAGAGATTTCATCCAGCTTGTCTTCCAGGCGGGACGCGAGGTTGTTCAGGGCCAGTGCGAGAATATCGATTTCATTTCCGGTTCGGACATGGACGCGCTCGGTGAGACGGCCTGCCGCTATCCGGCGCGCAGCCGTCGTGATCGTTTCCAGAGGTGCGGTGAATTTTTCCGCCAGGTTTATGCTCAGGATGATGGCGAGTAATGACGTGACAAGAAAGGCGCCTGATAAAATGAAAAGCAGATGGGAAAAATCATCCGGACTGACGCTGAATATGTACCAGAATATATATGCCGCAAAAGCGGCGAGCGGCAGTAGGATCAGGATGAGTGAATT
>CAZXCC010000041.1:0-16494 GCA_964638945.1 uncultured Veillonellaceae bacterium
ATACTTCATGAGTCCGGCCGAAGGATTTTTTGCCTATCTGAAACTGGCAGTTTTTGCCGGTCTTATGCTGGCGCTGCCTGTTGTGCTATGGCAGGTATGGGCTTTTGTGGCCCCTGCATTGACGCAGTCGGAAAGCAAATGGGCGCTCATCATGGTTCCGGGCGCGGTGGTGCTGTTTTTTTGCGGTGTAATATTTGGCTACCTGGTGGTTTGGCCGCCGGCAGTTAAATTTTTTCTTGGTTTTGGCAATGAGTCACTGCAGCCAATGCTTTCCTTGGGGCAATATCTATCTTTTTTGTTAGGTTTTGTACTTCCTTTCGGTATCATTTTTAACTTACCGCTGGCCTTGCTCATCCTGGCGAAAATGGGTATCATCAGTTCTGATTTCCTGGCCAAAAAACGGCGGATCATGATTTTGGTGGCTTTTATTGCCGGTGGGATCATAACACCGACCCCGGATGTTTTTTCGCAGACCATGATGGCCATTCCGATTATCATTCTGTATGAGGCCAGCATCTGGGCCGTGAGAATTTTGCTGCGCAAATAACAGAGAAGAGACTGAAAAATACCGGTGCAACTTGACAAAGTGGCTGCCGGTGGATATATTGAGGATACAACTTCATGCATAAATGTGATGAAGGGAAGAGTACCCAGCAGTATCACCCACAGAGAGGGAACCCCGTGGCTGTAAGGTTCCCGGTAGTACTGCCGGCGGAAAGTCATCCTGGAACTGTCGGGCTGAAAGGTGAGTAAGCCCGTCCGGTTTGTCCCGTTACGACAGATTGAGAGCCTGCAATTGGCAGGAACTATGGGTGGTACCGCGGAAGCATGTCCTTTCGTCCTTTATTTTGGGATGAGAGGGCTTTTTTAGTGGAAAAGACAGGGAGGATACGATTATGGCAAAAGAAAACATTTCTACGGTATATGATCCGGCGTCAGTTGAAACAAAATGGTATCAGAAATGGGAAGAGGACCGTGTGTTTCATGCTGAACCGGGTGAAGCAGGCGAACCCTACAGCATCGTGATACCGCCGCCCAATGTGACGGGTCAGCTGCACATGGGACATGCGCTGGACAACACGCTGCAGGATATTCTGATACGCTGGAGGCGGATGCAGGGCTACAATACCCTGTGGATGCCGGGTTGCGATCATGCAGGCATTGCCACGCAGATCAAGGTGGAGGAAGTGTTGTCGAAGGAAGGCACTTCCCGTTACGATTTGGGGCGGGACAAATTTATCGAACGTGTCTGGGAATGGAAGCATCAGTATGGAGACCGGATCACCAATCAGCTGAAAAGGCTGGGGGCTTCCTGTGACTGGGAGCGCGAGCGTTTTACCATGGATGAAGGCTGTTCAAAGGCTGTGCGGGAAGTTTTTGTTTCCCTGTATGAGAAAGGCCTTATTTATCGCGGCGACAGGATTACGAACTGGTGCCCTCGATGTAATACGGCTCTGTCGGATATCGAAGTGGAACATGAAGATTCGCAAGGCAAACTGTATCATGTGCGTTATCCCTTGCAGGATAGTCCGGATGAGTATGTGACTGTGGCAACCACCCGGCCGGAAACGATTCTGGGAGATACCGGCGTGGCGGTGAATCCGGAGGATGAACGATATACCGCCGTAGTGGGGAAAAAGCTTGTTTTGCCGATTGTGGGACGGGTCATCCCGATAATTTCCGACGAGTATGTTGATCCTGCTTTTGGCACAGGTGCTGTGAAAGTCACTCCGGCGCATGACCCCAACGACTTCGATATGGGTCAACGACACGACCTTCCCCTGATCCGGGTCATCGGCAATGCCGGAACCATGACCGCAGAGGCGGGAGAAGCCTACGCAGGACTGGACCGCTACGAATGCCGGAAAAAACTGGTGGCGGATCTGGAAGCGGCCGGATTTTTAGTGAAGATTGAGGAGCACGCGCATGCCGTAGGGCATTGCCAACGATGTAACACGGTAGTGGAGCCGCTTGTTTCCAAACAGTGGTTTGTGCGCATGCAACCCCTGGCTGCCCCGGCAATGGAAGTGGTTCAGGCAGGAAGAACCGAATTCGTGCCGGAACGTTTTACCAAGATTTATATGAACTGGCTGGAAAATATCCGTGACTGGTGTATTTCCCGTCAGATCTGGTGGGGGCACCGGATACCGGCCTGGTATTGCAGCTCCTGCGGTGAGACGATCGTCTCGCGGCAGGACCTGAACCTCTGCCCGCATTGCGGCGGTCAGGTCGAACAGGATCCGGATGTGCTTGATACGTGGTTCAGTTCCGCGCTATGGCCTTTTTCCACGATGGGATGGCCTGAAAAAACAGAGGAACTGGCACGCTATTATCCGACGAGTGTCTTGGTTACCGGGTACGATATTATCTTCTTCTGGGTGGCCCGCATGATGTTCACCGGCATGGAGTTTATGCAGGAAGTTCCGTTCCGGCATGTATTTATCCATGGTTTGGTTCGCGACTCTCAGGGGCGCAAGATGTCTAAATCGTTGGGAAATGGCATCGATCCTTTGGAGGTCATAGAAAAGTTCGGTGCGGATACTCTCCGCTTCACACTCGTGACAGGCAATACACCGGGCAATGACATGCGCTTCTATTGGGAGCGTGTGGAATCCAGCCGAAATTTTGCCAACAAGATCTGGAATGCGTCACGTTTTGTGCTGATGAACCTGGAAGATTTCGATTCATCCGTGCCCTGCGGCGAACTGACGTTGGCCGACCGCTGGATTTTGTCGAGGTACGCCCAGTCCGTAGCCGGCGTAACGGAAAATATGGAAAAGTTCGAACTCGGCGAAGCGGCCCGGATGCTTTACGATTTCATATGGGGTGAATTCTGCGACTGGTACATCGAACTGGCCAAGCCCCGGTTATACAGCAAGGAAGGCGCAACAGGACGCCACACCGCACAATATGTATTGTGGTATGTGCTGGAACGGACCTTGCGGCTGCTCCATCCGTTCATGCCCTTCATCAGCGAAGAAATACGCGAGCACCTGCCGCACGAAGGCGGCGGCATCGTTCGTTCGGCCTGGCCTGTTGCCGAACCGGACCGGATTGATGAAACGTCTGAAAATCAGATGAACGCAGTGATGGAGACGATCAAGGCGGTGCGCAACATGCGGGCGGAAATGAATGTGCCGCTGGGCCGCAAGGGAGAAGTCATTCTGCAGCCTGCGAATGCGGAACTGACAGACATCCTCTCGGAAAACCTGCCCTTCATCAAGACGATGGCAACAGCCGAACCTGTCCTTTTTATTGCGGCTGGAGCTGAAAAACCGGAGAATTCGGTATCGCGCGTTATCAGCGGTGTAGAAATTTATCTGCCGTTAAAAGGGCTGATCGATGTGGAAAAGGAAATTGCCCGAATGAATAAAGAACTGCAAGGGCTGGAAAATGAACTTTCCCGTATTGACGGCAAGCTTTCGAATGAAGGCTTTTTGGCCAAAGCTCCGGCAGCCGTATTGGAACAGCAAAAAGCCCGCAGAGGTGAAGTGGCTGAAAAAATGACGGCAATTCGTGGCCAGATCGAGTATTTTGCCAAACTATAACAACAGGAGTAACAACTGATGAATTATGACGGGGCGTTGGCCTATCTTGAATCGTTGGGCACTTTCGGGATTCAGCTGGGCCTGGCGCGCATCGAACGTCTGCTGGCAAAGCTGAACCATCCGGAACGCAATTTCCGTTCTGTTCACGTTACCGGGACGAACGGCAAAGGCTCGACTTCGAGCTTCATTGCTTCCATACTGGCGGAAGCGGGAATCCGAACAGGTCTTTACACTTCGCCACATCTCGTGGATTATCCGGAGCGGATGCGGATCAACGGCAGGGATATAACTAGGGAGTCTTTTGCCGCAGTCATTGCCGAAACCCGGAATGCCGCGGAAAAGATGAAAGAGGAAGGCGGCGAAAGTCCCACCGAATTTGAAGTGCTTACGGCAGCGGCATTTTTGTGGTTTTCCCAGGAACAGGCCGAGTACGTGGTCGTGGAAGTAGGTCTTGGAGGCCTGCTGGATTCAACAAACGTCATTTTGCCGGAAATATCCGTAATTACCAATGTCACGCTGGAACATACCGATAAGTGCGGCGATACGGTCGAAGCGATCGCCGCACATAAAGCAGGTATCATCAAAACTGGAAGACCGGTCGTGACCGGAGCCGCAGGAGCCGCTTTGCGAATCATAGAGGAAACGGCCCAGGCAAATGGTTCGCGATGTACTGTGTTGAATCGGGATTTTCATGTTTCGGATGCTGTTTATCATGAGGGATGCCAAAGATTTATCCTCCACTCCCTGTCGGAAAAACTGGATTGCGAGATCGGGCTTTTGGGAAGGCATCAAGTGGAGAATGCGGCGCTTGCCGCTGTCGCCTGCCAAAGTTTGTCTGCAGGTGAAAAACGGCTGACGCAGGATGTTATAATAAAAGGTTTGAAAAGGGCGACTTGGCCGGGGCGTTTTGAAATAGTGGCCGGCGAACCTTTGATTGTTTTGGATGGAGCGCACAATCCGGATGGAATCCGTACATTGCGTCAGACTCTGGATGAAGTCTATCCCGGTCGGTCCGTGGTTTTCCTTTTTGGGGTATTGGCGGACAAAGACCATGCTGAAATGATCCAAACCCTGTTTCATTCAACCGACAGGGCAGTGGTAGTAAAACCGAATTCTCCAAGGGCTGCAGAGGCCGAAGATATTGCAGCAGAAATTGCCTGTCATGCCGCTTCTTCGGAGGCCGCCCCAACGATCGCCGCAGGACTTGAAACGGCGAGACGGTTGGCCGGCCGGGAGGGTATTGTCTGCGCGGCCGGTTCCTTGTACATGATTGGCGAAGCCAGGCGCCTGGTGGTTGTTTGATGGTGTTTCGTCACGGAACGACTCTTTGTATGCTTGGTGGAATCTTTTTATTACCGCTTTCCCTGGACCTGGCAATTGTTTTGTTGATTGGAGCGCTGGCTTTTTGGGTCGGACAGATGACCTGGACAGGAGAGTATTGCCTCCGGCGAACCAAGCTGGACCCCTGGCTGCTCGGTTTTGTAATTTTGGCAGCTGCCTCCACTCCGGGATCGATTTTTGCGTATGAAAGCTGGTACAATTTTTATCATCTGATCAGCTTGTTTGTGCTTGTATATTTGCTTGTCACCCAAACGGTCATCACTGAGAAATTGCGAAAATGGACAGTCGTTGCCATACTGGCTTCAGCAGCTGTGGTGTGCTTGTACGGTCTGTTTCAATATACCATGGGTGTCGATGTGACGGCAGAACGCTGGATTGACGGAGAACAGTTCCCGCAGCTGAAAACAAGGATTTTTTCGACGCTCGGCAATCCAAATGTGCTTGCGGCTTTTTTGGTAATGACTTCAGGAATTTCCTGCGGATGGAGTGCGGAAACGGGAAAGCTGCCGGGAAGACGTTTTCTCATGGCCTTAACCATGCTGGAGATAGTTTGCCTGGTACTGACCTATTCGCGTGGAGCCTGGCTTGCAGTCGGTGTGATGGTGATTGTTGCGGCTGTTGTCGGGAAGAAGCTGAACCGCCGCTTTTTCCTGGGAGGAGCGGCCATATTGGCCGTATTGGGTTTGCTGGCCTATGACACTTTGAAAATCAGGTTGTTGTCCATTCTTGACATGTTTAATTCCGCTGATTCTTCTGTTGCTTTGCGATGGGCATTGTGGGAAAGCACGATGGCAATGATTCAGGAACACCCCTGGCTGGGAATCGGCTGGGGAACATACCCTTATGTTTATCCGTACTATGATTTTTTTGTCCGGAACGAATCCGTGACCATTCATCATGCCCATAACAGCCTGCTGAATATTGCGGCGGAAGTCGGAATCCCCGGGATGCTGTGCTTTGTGATTGCCTGTGCTCTGGCGTGGATAAAAATGATTATACAGTTGCGCAAGAACAAAGCAAAGGACAACGGCCTGCAATTCGGTGTTGTTTTGGCCATGACAGGTTTGGCAGCTTTTTCCATGACAGATCACGTGCTGTTCAATATTCAGGTGGCAGCTGTGTTTTGGGCTTTGCTGGCGATTGCCGCCGGCATGCCGGACATAGGCGCGGAGGCAGTTCCCCGTTTCTGGATACGGAAAAAAATGCGAGGACTGGCAGGATTTTTTTCTCCATGATAGAATATAACGAATAGTAAAATAGTTTTTTTGTATCGGGCTGGTGCCAGCCCAATATTTTTTTCGTTGATTGTGAAATAGTACACGTAGTCTGCTTCGATTGCATCAGGGAGGTGTGGATTGAAACTTTACGAAATGCAGCAATTGATTTCTGCTACACAGCTCTATGGCGAAAACTGGAAGGACCTTGAGGTTTTTACCGGCTGTGGAGCGGACCTGATGAGTGATGTGCTGGCTTTTACAAAAGATGGCGCATTGCTTTTGACTGGGCTTACCAACCCGCAAGTCGTTCGGACTGCCGATGTTGGTGGGCTTGTTGCCATTGTTTTTGTGCGGGGAAAGCTTCCTTCGCCGGAAGCGGTGGCGATGGCGAAAACTTTGAATATCCCTTTGTTTTCGACAAAGTGCACTTTGTTTGAAGCTTGCGGCATTCTTTTCAGCAAGGGGCTGAAACCATGTCCGCCTGTGGGGAATAATCTTGAAGCCTGAAGGACAGTCTCTGATATTGGAATTTCCTCTGGAACATTATCGGTTTGAAACGGCTGGCGAAGCTTCCAGCAAAATCAAACAGGTGGTCAGGCAGCTGGGTGTCGATGCGCAGACAGTCAGACGCATTTCGGTATGCGCATACGAGGCGGAACTCAATGCGATCATCCACGCTTATGGCGGCAAGATGAAAGTGATGGTTTATTCCGACCGGACGGAAATGGAAGTCACGGATGAAGGGCCGGGGATTCCTGATATTGCAGCAGCAATGACGGAAGGCTTTTCTACAGCTCCGGACAAAATTCGCGAACTTGGATTTGGCGCCGGCATGGGCCTGCCGAATATGTCGCGCTCTGCAGATGTATTTACGATCGAGTCTTCCTCTGAAAAAGGCACAAAAATTCACATGGTGGTGCGGCATTGAAAGTAGGTGAATCGATGGAGAAACAGTACCATTCGGTATGCTTGCTAAGTGAACGTTGTATTGGTTGCGTCAGTTGCGCCCGCCACTGCCCTACGGAAGCCATCCGTATCCGCGGCGGCAAAGCGAAAATTTTGGAATCCCGCTGTATTGACTGTGGCGAATGCATCCGACACTGTCCCAATCATGCCAAAACGGCTATAACAGACACCTTGGTGGAATTAAAGCTGTATCAGTACAATATTGCATTGACGGCACCGTCTCTTTATGCCCAGTTTGACAAAAAAGTATCCGTCGGCGCGATTCTGGCGGGGCTGAAAAAGCTGGGCTTTGATAAAGTGGCGGAAGTGGCGCGCGGTGCAGAGATTGCTACGGCAGCAACATATGAATATCTGAAGGACAAAAAAATCAAACGGCCGGTAATTTCTGCAGCTTGTCCCGCGGCGGTCCGGCTCATTTTGGTGAAATTTCCCGAACTGATCGATAATATTTGCCCGGTTGATGCACCTGTGGAAATAACAGCAAGAATGGCCCGGGAAGAAGCGATGAAGGACACCGGACTACCGATGGAATCAATCGGAGTGTGGTTCATTACCCCCTGCCCGGCAAAAATGACAGCGGTGCGCGAGCCGATCGGAGTGGAGGAATCCAGCATCACCGGGACCATTTCCATGGCCTCGGTTTATGGAGAATTGCTGAAGCTGATTTCGGCGGAAGAAACGAAAAGCTCGGAAAAAATGGCCTCTGCGGAGGGAATCGGTTGGGCCATTGCCGGCGGCGAGGCCGCCGGGCTTGGTGATGCCAAAGTGCTGGTTGCGCAAGGCATTCATAATGTTTCCACCCTTCTGGAACAAATTGCGGTCGGAAAATTGAGCGATGTGGATTTTGTTGAGTGCCTTTCCTGTGTCGGCGGATGCGTAGGCGGACCTTTGACTGCGATTAACAGGTTTGTGGCAGAAAATTCGTTGAAGCAGCGCTTGAAACAACTGGCAAAAGAGGAGAAAGCATCGGATACCGAACCGGCTGACTCTGGGGAGGTTCAGCGAGCCCTGCATCCGGGCCGTATTATTGAACCGGTGGCTGTGATGAAACTGGATAATGACATAATGAAAGCGATGCAGAAAATTGAACTGATTGATGAAACCCTGAAACGTTTGCCGGGTCTGGACTGTGGATCGTGCGGATCCCCCACGTGCCGTGCGTTGGCCGAAGATATTGTGCAGGGAACTGCCACCGAAGGGGACTGTGTGTTCCGGTTGCGTGAACTGGTGCGCATTCTGGCCCAGGAGATGGTGGAGCTTGCAGCGCAATTGCCTCCCTCATTGAGCAGGGAGGCGCTTGAAAAAGGTGAAACCAAACCAAGAAAAAAGAATGAGGATGATGCATGATGGTGCTCAGTGAAGTCATTAAGGAACTGGAACTCGAAGTGGTATCCGACAGAGGCGCAATGGATGTCGAAGTGACAGGCGGCTATGTTTCGGATCTGCTCAGTCATGTCATGGGGAAGGCAAAAAGCGGTCAGATATGGATTACCATGCAGGGACATCAAAATATTGTGGCAGTTGCCTCTTTAATAGGGCTGGCTGCTGTTGTCGTTGCTGACGGGATTGAAGCGGAAGAAAAGGCGATTCAAAAAGCGCAGGATCAGGAAGTGATTCTTTGTAAAACCAATCTGCCTGTGTATGAAATTGCCGGACGGCTTTATCAATTGGGTATTAAGGGTGCGTGATGCGTTGGTTCAGGGCGGATCTTCACGTGCATACATTGTTGTCGCCCTGTGCCGCCGTGGAAATGACTCCTCGAAATATTGTTCGCAATGCATGTGCGTCCGGGATTGACATTGTTGCGATTACCGATCACAATGCAGGTGACAATGTAGCTGCCGCCATTCGGGCTGCAGCGGGAACCGGTGTTGTGATAGTGCCGGGAATGGAAGTTCAGACAAGCGAAGAAGTTCATCTATTGACATTGTTTGAAAAAATGCGTGATTATGTCAAATGGTGTGAATTTCTTCAGCCGCATCGCAGCAAACTGGTAAACGATGAAAAGAGATTTGGAGCCCAGTTTGTGGTGGATGAAGCTGATGAGCTGGTGCGGACGGAAAACTGCATGCTGCTGGCATCTACTGATCTTGGCGTGCAGGATGTGACCCTTCAGGTTGCGGCCATGGGAGGGATCTCTATTGCTGCACATGTTGACCGTCCGGCTTTCAGCCTGTTTTCCCAGCTCGGCTTTATTCCAGCCGATGCAATTTTGGCGGGAGTGGAGGTGTCGCGACATACTTCTGTAGACCAGGCTCGGCAACGATATCCCAAAATTGGCCAGTTACCTATTGTGACTTCCTCGGACGCTCATACGATAGAAGATTTTATTTCCGGACCCAAAACGATGTTCCTTATTGAGGCGCCGACACTATCTGAGATCAGGCAGGCGTTGGTTGCGGAAAATGGTCGGCGTGTTCATCGGTAAATCAAAGCGGGAACATATTACCAAGGAGGATGAAGAATGGAAACCAAAGAAACCCAAGGATGCTGCTGCGGTGGCGACAAGGACCGGTTTGCCAAGCTCGACGCGATACTGGAACGCTTTGAAGGGACAAAGGGCGCGTTAATTCCGGTTCTTCAGGAAGCCCAACATGCATACGGCTTTCTTCCCAAGGATGTGATCGGTCGTATTGCGGAAACTCTCAAGATCCCGGTGAGTCAGGTGTATGGTGTCGTGACTTTCTATTCCCAGTTTCATATGAAGCCCCGGGGGAGGAACATTATCAGGGTTTGTCAGGGCACGGCCTGTCACGTTCGCGGAGCCAAAGCGGTTCTCAAAGCGCTGGAAGACGAATTGCACCTTACTCCTGGTCAAACCGGCACCGATGAACGGTTCACGCTGGAGACGGTGGCCTGTCTTGGTGCCTGTGGCCTGGCTCCCGTCATGATGATCAATGAAGACACTCATGGTCGTCTGACACCGGAAAATGTCTGTAAAATCCTTGAACGTTACCAGTAACATCATCTGCCATGCACGAACTTTCGCTGCATATCCTTGATATTGTGGAAAACTCGACTGGCGCCGGCGCTGACACGGTCATGGTGACGGTAGAGGAGGATTCAGAGAGGGATTGTTTGCGGATTTGTGTTGCGGACAATGGCCGGGGCATGGATGCGACCATGGTGGCCAGCGTACTTGATCCATTTGTGACTTCCCGGACCACGCGCAAAGTGGGGCTGGGATTGCCGCTTATGGAAATGACAACCAGCATGTGTGGAGGGCATCTGAAGGTAGAGTCCGAACCCGGCGCCGGTACAGTGGTTGATGCTTCCTGGCAACTCAGTCACCTTGACCGTCCGCCGCTTGGAAACATTTATTTTACATTGAAAACCATCCTGGTGATGAATCCAGACATACACTTTACCTATTGCCACCGGGTGGACGGGAATACTTTCTCGCTGGATTCCCAGGAAATAAAGAACGCATTGGGAGACTTGCCCATGACGTGCCCGGAAGTACTGGAATGGCTGGATGGATATCTCAAGGATAACCTGAGTATTTTGTACGGAGGTAGGTAAGCATGAAAACGGTGGAAGATCTCAAACGGTTACGCGAGCAGCTGCAGGCAAGCACTCAAATCAGACATGCAACCGGTACGCAGATCATTGTCGGCATGGGTACATGCGGTATTGCGGCAGGAGCTCGCGAAGTATTGGCAGCAATTCTGGATGAAATTGCCAAACGCAATATTCAGGATGTCAATGTGACGCAGACCGGCTGTATTGGCATGTGTGAAAAGGAAGTTCTTGTTGACATTGTCCGGGAAGGGCAGCCGCGCATCAGCTATGGCAAGGTGACCCCCGATTTTATTCCTACGCTGATCACGGAACATGTAGTCAATGGGCATATCGTAGATGAACGTGTAATTGGCAAGGTTACAAAGTAATCGAATAGAGACCGCGGGAGGGAATTAAGGATAATGAAACATGTAAGATCGCACGTGCTTATTTGCGGTGGCACGGGTTGTGCTTCCTCCGGTTCCAAGAAGGTAATCGAGGTCATGGAACAGGAACTGAAGGCCAAAGGGCTTGATTCCGAAGTTCAGGTCATTGAGACAGGGTGCCACGGCTTCTGTGAGATGGGTCCCATCATGATCATCTACCCGGAGGGAACCTTCTATTGCCGCGTCCAACCGGAAGACGTATCTGAAATTGTGGAAGTGCATCTCTATAAGGGGCGCACCGTCAACCGCCTGCTTTTCAAAGAGCCTCTTACCCATGAGACGATTCCCAGTTTTGAAAACATGCAGTTTTACAAGAAGCAGATGCGCAGGATTCTGACAAACTGTGGACACATTAACCCGGAAATCATCGAAGAGTATATTGCCGTCGGAGGCTATGAAGCGCTCGGCAAGGCATTGACCCAGATGAAGCCGGAGCAGGTTGTGGCCGAGATGAAAAAATCAGGTCTGCGGGGCCGCGGCGGCGCGGGATTCCCTACAGGCTTAAAGTGGGAGTTTGCCCGGAATGCTCCCGGAACGCAAAAATATGTTGTCTGTAACGCAGACGAAGGAGATCCCGGGGCATTCATGGACCGCAGCGTCCTGGAGGGAGATCCGCACAGGGTGTTGGAAGGAATGGCCATCTGCGGATATGCCATGGGGGCGAGCGAAGGATATATCTATTGCCGTGCCGAGTATCCGCTGGCGATCAAACGGCTTCACATCGCCATCACACAAGCCATGGACATGGGGCTTCTGGGGGATAATATCTTCGGGTCCGGTTTTGGGTTTCATATCAAGGTCAAGGAAGGGGCCGGAGCTTTTGTCTGCGGGGAAGAAACCGCGCTGCTTGCATCGATTGAAGGCAAGCGGGGGACTCCGCGTCCGCGTCCTCCATTCCCTGCAGTATCGGGTCTGTGGGGGAAACCGACCAATATCAACAACGTGGAGACCTTTGCCAACGTACCCAACATTATTGTCGGCGGCGCAGATGCCTATGCGGCGGTGGGTACAGCCAAAAGCAAAGGGACAAAAGTTTTTGCTTTGACAGGGAAAATCAATAATACCGGCCTGGCCGAAGTTCCGATGGGAATTACGATGCGCGAAATCATCTATGAAATCGGCGGCGGAATTCCGAACGGCAAAAAATTCAAGGCAGTCCAGATCGGCGGACCATCCGGCGGCTGTCTGCCGGAAAGCATGCTGGACCTGCAGATCGATTATGAATCTTTGACTGCGGCGGGAGCCATGATGGGTTCCGGCGGCCTGGTGGTCATGGATGAAACGACCTGTATGGTGGACGTGGCCCGATTCTTCCTGAACTTTACGCAGAAGGAATCCTGCGGCAAATGTACTCCCTGTCGTGAAGGCACCATGCGCATGCTGGAAATCCTGACCCGTATCACGGAGGGTGAGGGACGGGAAGGCGACATCGAACTGCTCGAAAGCCTGGCGAAAACCATCAAGGCTGCCTCTTTGTGCGGCCTGGGACAGACGGCGCCGAATCCGGTGCTCAGCACCCTGCGCTATTTCAGGCATGAATATGAAGCGCATATCCGGGACAAAAAATGTCCTGCGGGAGCTTGCAGCAAACTGGCAGGCTACCATATCACCGAACTGTGTAAAGGCTGCGGTCTGTGCAAGAGGTCCTGTCCGGTGGAAGCCATCAATGGCGACATCAAGGGATTGCATGTGATTAACCAGGCGAAATGCATCAAGTGTGGAGCCTGCATGGAAAAATGCCCGTTCAAAGCGATCATCAAGGGCTAAGGCATCGAAAGGAGAGCATGATACCGTGGATATGGTCAATATAACGATTGACGGGCGTGCGCTGCAGGCGCCAAAAAGCGCTACAGTGCTGGAAGCCGCCAAAAAAAGTGGCATTAACGTGCCCAGTCTCTGTTACCATCCCGAGCTCCGCCCGGAAGGGGCCTGCCGTGTTTGCATAGTCGAAGTGGAAGGCGCCAAATCTCTTGTCGCTTCCTGTGTGTATCCCGTGAACGAGGGAATGATCGTCCGAACCAATACTCCGGCAGTCCGGGAAGCCCGCAAGGCGATCGTGGAATTGCTGCTGGCGAATCATCCGCAGGATTGTCTGTCCTGCCAGCGCAATACAAATTGTGAACTGCAGAACATGGCCGCAGATTTGGGTATCCGAAAAGTTCGCTTCGACGGCGTGAAGAAAAACCTGCCGCTGGATGCAAACAATCCTTCTCTTGTGCGCGACCAGAACAAGTGCATTCTCTGCGGACGGTGCATCAAGGCATGCAGCGACCGTCAAGGTGTGGATGTGTACAGTTTTGCAAAACGCGGTTTTGACACAACGGTGACTCCTGCATTTGAAGTCGGATTGGATCAGGCGCCCTGCACTTTTTGCGGTCAATGCGCCAGCGTGTGCCCGACAGCCGCCATCGTCGAAAAAGACGACACGCAGGCTGTCTGGGATGCGATCAGCGATCCCACAAAACATGTCATCGTACAGACGGCGCCTGCGACACGCGTGGCGCTCGGCGAAGCCCTCGGCATGAACAGCGGTTCCATTGTTACAGGAAAAATGGTGGCATCATTGCGCCGGATCGGTTTTAACAAAGTGTTTGACACCGACTTCACGGCGGATCTCACCATCCTGGAAGAAGGGCATGAATTGCTGCATCGTCTGCAAAATGGCGGAACATTGCCGATGATTACCTCCTGCAGTCCGGGTTGGGTCAACTTTATTGAATTGATGTATCCGGATTTATTGCCCCATCTGTCGACGGCAAAGTCGCCGCAGCAGATGTTCGGCGCTTTGTCGAAAACCTACTATGCTGAGAAGACGGGCATTGATCCGATGGATATCGTTTCGGTTTCCATCATGCCCTGTACAGCAAAGAAAGCGGAAGCCGTCCGGCCGGAATTTTCTACCCGTGGCCTGCAGGACGTCGATTATGTGCTGACTACCCGTGAACTGGCCCGCATGATCAAAGAAGCAGGCATTGATTTTGCCGCCATACCCGCAGAAGAATATGATGCTCCATTTGGCATCACCTCCGGCGCCGGAGTGATTTTCGGTTCCTCCGGCGGTGTTATGGAAGCCGCGTTGCGTACGGTTGCCGAGGTGGTCACAGGCAAAGAGCTGGCATGCATTGATTTCAAAGAAGTGCGCGGCTTGACGGGTATCAAGGAAGCAGCGGTGCCTGTTGGCGATTTGACGGTCAAAATCGCTGTGGCCAATACGTTGGCCAATGCCCGGATCATGGTGGAAAAAATTCGTGCCGGCGAAGCGGATTATCACTTCATCGAAATCATGGCGTGTCCCGGCGGTTGCATCGGCGGAGGCGGACAACCTGTGCCTGTGTGCGAAGAAACGCGTCTGAACAGGATTGCTGCCATCTATGAATGCGATGAGCATTCAAAGATTCGCAAATCCCATGAAAATCCAGCGATTAAAGAGCTATATGACACCTGGCTCGGTAAGCCTTTGGGCGAAAAATCGCATCACTTGCTGCATACGCATTATAAGGCGCAGGTACGGTGCTGAAGTCACGTCCGACTAGTATTTCCAGGGCGACAGTAGATCGCCTGCCGTTATATTTCCGAACCCTCCGGCTGATCAAGTCGGAGGGCTCGGATATTGTGTCATCAGAAGAACTCGGCCGTCGCATCGGTGTGACGCCGGAGCAGATTCGCAAGGATTTGGCCGGGTTTGGTGCTTTTGGCAAAAAAGGTGTCGGCTATCATGTAACGGAACTGGTAAATCACATCGGAACAATATTGGGGCTGGATCGACACTGGAATATTGCGATTGTTGGTGTGGGCCACCTGGGATGGGCGTTGGCCAATTACAGGAATTTTAAATCCATGGGTTTTCATTTGTCGGCTCTTTTTGACGAAAACCCTGCCGTAATCGGGCAGGTGATCAATGGTGTGCAGGTGCTGCCGGTAGCGGATTTGGAAAAGACGGTTATCGAGCGCGAGGTTCAGATTGGGATTATTGCAGTACCGGCAGAGGTGGCCCAATTTGTTGCCGATAAGATGGTGCGGTCCGGCGTTTCCGGCATATGGAATTTTGCACCGGTGCGGATCCAAGTCCCGGAGAGGATTCAACTGGTAAGCGAAGATCTTTCCGTAGGTCTGAGCACTCTTTCTTATCACTTGCGGCGCCAGAATCAATAAATCAGTATATTCATAAAAAAATTATTAATTCTTTGGAAAATACCTGTTGAATTTCTTGTGAAATCAGTATAGAATAATCTCCGGAACATATAGCGATTTTCTTGTGAGCGTATTCAATGCTGGAAAACCATGCCAAAGGAGAGACTAATCAGTTTAACTGAAACTTTCTGAAGGACAAGAAACGGAACAGCGAATTGTATGGACGACCTGGCGAAGATGCAAGGTTGAAAATACCGACGCAAACAGATGTCGCTTATGGTTTTTCGCTTAGGGTTACCCCGCGCGAAACGCGAGCAAATAAGCAACACCCTGATTTGTATTGTGCATCGGCGCAATTACAACAGGGTGTCTTTTTATGTTTTTTCATTATCTGATCTAACAATTCGTGTTTTTTGGGGTACTCAGGGGCATGTCCCCCTAAGGACTTATAAATGAACTAATATTATTTAAGGAGGAGAGACTGCATGATCGAAATCAAAGACCGTGTTCGGAACAGTGCGCTTCAAGCGAAGATCACTACAGCCGAAGCGGCGGCGGCCCTCATCAAACCGGGTATGAATATCGGAACCAGCGGCTTTACGCCTGCTGGCTATCCGAAGTGCGTTCCGATGGCATTGGCAGCTCGCATGAAGGAAAATCCTTTCAAAGTCAACCTGTGGACCGGTGCATCCGTGGGCAAGGAATTGGATGGAGCTTTGGCTGAGGTAAATGGCATTGCGAAACGTTTGCCATATCAGACAAATGACTCGGTTCGCAAACAGATCAACAGCGGTCAGATACAATACACTGACCTTCATCTCAGCCATGTAGCCCAGATGTCACGTTACGGGTATCTTGGCGGCGATGTCGATGTAGCCATTGTTGAAGCTTGTGCTATTACAGAAGATGGGCATATTGTTCCGACCACCTCACTTGGAAACGCGGCTTCTTTTGTTCAGAGCGCGAAAATGGTCATTGTTGAAGTCAATGTGAGTCAACCGCTCGAACTGGAAGGAATGCATGACGTATATATCCCACTTGATCCACCCAATCGACAACCAGTTCCGTTGACCAAGGTGGATGACCGGATCGGCACACCCTATATTCCCTGCGATCCGTCCAAGATTGTGGCAATCGTCCCCTGTGATATTCCTGACTTTGTCCGTCCATTGGCGGCCATCGACGACGATGCCAAAGCGATGAGCTCTCATCTGATAAAATTCTTCCAAAAAGAAATTGCAGCAGGCCGACTGCCGGAAAATCTGCTGCCGTTGCAGTCAGGAGTGGGTTCTGTTGCAAACGCGGTCGTATGCGGTCTGGTTGATTCTCCATTCTCCAATCTTA
>CAZXCC010000042.1:0-8783 GCA_964638945.1 uncultured Veillonellaceae bacterium
GCAGATTCAAAAAAAATATGCGAGGCTGGACATTTTGGTGAACAACGCAGGCATTTGCCAGGCGGCGGTACCCTTTGAAGAACTGCCGCAGTCGGACTGGGACAAAATGTTCGGGGTCAATTTCAAAGGCCCGGTGAATTGCATCAAGGCAGCGATTCCGATGTTCAAGGCGCAACGGTACGGAAAAATCATCAATCTTTCATCGCTTGCCGCAGAAGTCGGAGGAATCGCTGTCGCAGCCAACTATTCCACGAGCAAGGCCGCCATCATTTGTCTGACAAAATCCGTGGCGAAATATCTGGGACCCTATCAGATCAATGTAAATGCCGTAGCACCCGGGCTTATCAAAACGGCAATGACTGTTGAGCTGAACCAGGACCCGGCCATGGTTCCGCTCAAAAGACTGGGAGAGCCGGAAGAAGTGGCGGACGTCATCCTTTTTCTGGCATCGGATCGGTCGCGGTATATCACGGGATCAACGCTGGATGTCAACGGCGGCATATTCATGAACTGATGAAGGCATGGGAAGGGTGGAAGGAATGGGTACTGCATATCGCAAGGAATTTCTGACCGGATTGTATGCCACGATGCTGAGAATCCGGGAATTTGAAAATCAGGTGTTCGAGTTTTACAAACTGGGTCAAATGCCGGGTGTGGCCCATCTTTATATCGGGGAAGAAGCGGTTGCCACAGGCGCGTGCGCAACGCTATCCGCTCAGGATTATATCGGCAGTACTCACCGCGGGCACGGGCACCTGATTGCGCGTGGCGCTGATACCCGGCGCATGATGGCCGAAATCCTGGGAAAAAAGGACGGGTATTGCGGCGGCAAAGGCGGTTCCATGCATATTTCCGACATGACCAAGGGAATCATCGGGGCAAACGGCATTGTCGGCGGCGGCATTCCCATCGCAACAGGCGCGGCATACACGGCGAAGGTCAAAGAGACAGGGCAAGTCACTCTCTCTTTTTTTGGCGATGCGACCACGAATCAGGGCGCCTTTCATGAAAGCCTGAATATGGCTTCTGCCTGGAAACTGCCCATAGTGTATATTATCGAGAATAATCTGTACGGCATCTCCGTCAACATCAACCGGGTCGTAAACGTGCAGGATCTCTCGGTCCGCGCCCACTCATACGGAATGCCCGGTGTGACCATCGACGGCAATGACGTGATAGCAGTCTATGAGACTGTAAAGACGGCGGTCGAACTGGCGAGGAGCGGCAACGGCCCAACTTTGATAGAATGCAAGACGTACCGCTGGAAAGGCCACCACTCCGGAGATCCGGCGACACAGTACCGGACCCGTGAGGAGGAGATGTACTGGAAAGAAAAATGTCCACTGAAGTGCTTCCGCTCTTTTCTATTGGAAAAGGCGGATGTGCAGGAGAATGAGATTGAAGGGATAGAGGCGGCTGTGCTGGCTGAAATCGGTGAAGCTGCAGAATTTGCCCGGAAGAGTCCTTTTCCTGATGCAGGGGAAGCGTTCACGGATATTTTCGCATAGAGGATGGGAGAGGTAGCAATGGTGGAAAGCAATATGAGGGAAATCACCTATGCCCAGGCCGTAAGCGAAGCCATTGACGAAGAGATGGCCCGGGACGAGAACGTCGTACTGCTCGGGGAAGATGTCGGGATTATCGGCGGAAACTTCAAAGCCACTGTGGGTCTGCGGGAGAAATATGGCGACTGGCGTGTTCGGGACACGCCGATTTCTGAAAATGGCTTTGTCGGATTGGCTATCGGTATGGCGATTACAGGGATGAGGCCGGTGGTCGAACTGATGTTTTCCGATTTCATGGGAGTCGCCATGGACCAGATCGCCAACCAGGCCGCAAAGATAAGGTATATGTCAGGGGGACAGGTGAAAGTGCCCTTGACCATCCGGACCACGATCGGCGCCGGCAGATCCTCCGCCGCGCAGCATTCGCAAAGTTTGCAGGCGTGGGTGGCTCACATTCCCGGGCTTAAAGTCGTATTGCCGTCTTCGGCTGCCGAACTCAAGGGGCTCCTGAAAACTGCGATACGTGATGACAACCCGGTGGTTTTTATGGAGCAAAAGATGGAATACAACAAGAAACATTGGGTTCCAGTCGGTGAACATACGATTCCTTTCGGCCAGGCCAATGTCGTGCGTCAGGGCGAGAGGCTCACCATCGCTGCCACGTCGAGCATGGTCCTGCGTTCTCTGGAAGCTGCTGCAGAGCTGGAAAAAGAAGGGATGTCTGTTGAGGTGATCGACTTGAGAACCCTGGTTCCTTTTGACCGTGAAACCGTCATTGCGTCGGTGAAGAAGACCGGACGGCTGCTCATCGTGGACGAAGGTCATCTTCATTGTGGTGCAGGCGCGGAAATCGGGATGAACATCATGGAAGACGTATTTTACGACCTGGATATGCCGATCATGCGGATAGGAACCGCAAACGTGCCGATTCCTTTCAGCCCGGCTCTTGAATTTCCAATCCTGCCGGATGCGGGAAAGATACTTGCAAAAGCACGGGAAATGGCGAAGTAGAGCGAGGAGGAAAGTGCTTTGGCTGAATACGTGCTGATGCCCAAGCTGGGTTTTAACATGGACGCAGGGCAAATTGTCGCGTGGCGCAAAAAGGAAGGCGAAGCGGTAAAACGCGGCGAAGTGCTTTTTGTGATGCTGACAGACAAAACGTCCATGGAAGTGGAAGCGACGAATGACGCGGTTTTATTGAAGATTCTGGCCCGGGAGGGAGAAGACGTTCCGGTTACCCTGCCGATAGCCATCGTGGGGCAGACTCATGAAGATATTGCATCGATGATTGAGGTGGCCTCCAATAAACCTTCTGCGTCCGGAAATATCGCGACCCGGACAGTGAGTCCTTCCACGGCCGAAGTATTGAAAAATCCGGCTGCAGGTGCTTTGAAGACTGGCATAAAATTGAGCCCCAGAGCCCGAAAGTTCCTGGCAGAGAACAAACTGGATATCCAGGGCGCTTCGATTGCGGGAACAGGGTTTCAGGGAGGTATCACACAAAATGATCTGGAAGCGTTTTTCAGCAGGAAACCGGATGTGTTGCCTGCGCAAACCGCCGAGGCGGAATTCGACGATCAGCGTGAGATTTTGCGTATCGCTCCGTATTCCGGCATACGCAAAGTGATTGGCGACAGATTGTCACGCAGTCAAGCCGTGGCACCGCATGTTTCTTTCACCACCCCGGTCGACTGCCAGGAACTGGTCGTGTTTCGGGACAAGGTGAATTCGGCAAAACCTGAGAAACTATCAATCCTTGATTTTATCGTTGCGGCGTCTTCCCTCGCATTGCAGAGATTCCCTCAGGTCAATGCTTCGCTGCAACAGGACCGGATCATATATTACAGGGATGTCAATATCGGCGTGGCCGTTGCACTGGAAGACGGCCTGATCGTGCCGGTAGTGAAAAATACGCAGAAAATGAAACTCGCCGAGATTTCTGCGGAAATCCGGTCATTGGCGGAAAAGGCGCGGTTGGGGCTTTTGGCTCCGCAGGATTATCGCGGCGGGACCTTTACCGTATCCAACCTGGGGATGCTTGACGTCGAACACTTCACTTCGATCATCAATCCTCCGGAAGCAGCGATACTGAGTGTCGGGGCCATGCGGAAGACTCCCGTCGTTATCGCTTCCGGTGGGGAAGACCGGATCGTCGTCCGGCCGTTGCTGCATCTGACTGTGACGGTGGATCACCGGTTGATCGATGGCAGGGACGCTGTGCTTTTCCTTTCGGAGGTCAAGCGCATGCTTGAAAATCCCGTGAGTCTTTTTCTGTAAAACGCAATATTCAAAGAGGATGCCGGCTTTTTCGACGGGGTTCGCCCAAAACGGCGAATCCCTTTTGATTATCGGACTTCGACATGGTTGCATATGGACTAACGGAAAAGTACCTTATATAATAAGAACCAGGCCGAAAGACTCCTCCCTCGTGATGGTTGCAATCCCGCTGCCCTGATATTTATTGAAAAGTGATGATGAATTGTGCAGACATTTCGAGCCGTGCTGCTGACAGTGTTTGTCGCCGGATATCTGGTGAACTTTTTTATTAAAATACCGTTTTTGCCAGAAGCACGGGCCTTTACAGCCCTTGTTTTTTTTGGCTGCAGTTTTTTTCTATTGAAGCCAATAAATAAAAAAATGTGCAGTATTCTTGTGAGCATAGGAGTAGTGCTGCTACTGTCAAATGATGCGGGAATCCAGGACTGGGTGCGTGCAATCATTGAAAACTCGGGCCTGATCTCCCTGCTGTTGACAGTGCCGCTTCTTGGCATGATTTTGAGTTATGCATCGTATGAAGAAGCAATCAGTGCTGTTGCGGCAAGGTACATACGGTCAGAATACGGTTATTATGCCGCAGTAGTGACCATTGTGAACTTGTTGGGCACGTTTTTGAACATGGCGGCTGCACCGCTATGTTACCACATGATTAAAAACATTGCGCAAAACTTTGACGCGGGACTCACTGCCAAAGCGCTAGCGCGGGGTTTTGGCGCGAACCTCCTGTGGTCGCCCAATCTTATCGCCGTGGCAGTGTCGTTGCAGTACGTCAATCTGTCATGGTATGAACTGGCGCCGGTCGGAATTTTCTTTTCCCTGGTCGTATATCTTTTGACTTTGGGCGTTGGAAAGGTTGCTGCGTCGCGAAAAAAAACAACCCCGGGCAATTGGCGGACGGATAAAATACTGACAGAAGCTTTTCCTGCTTCTTACCGCAAATTGTTAACCATTTTGGGTGTGCAGATCGTGCTGGTCTTGTCCGCTGTTTTGGTTCTGGACTATTCCATCGGCAAAAATGTTCTGGTTGCGGTATCCCTGGTTTCCTTCATTGCTCCTGCGCTGATTGCTGTGGTAACAGGAAAGCTTTCCATATTCAAAAAGGGGCTGGAGAAGTACTTTTCCACTACGCTGCCATCGATGGCCAATGAATTTATGCTGTTCAGCTGCGTTGGTTTTTTTGGATTTTCCCTGGGTACAACAGATTTTGGCAGAGCTGTAATGTCAAAGCTGCTGGGATTATTTGCTCCGTACCCTGATATCGCACCGTTTTTGATTATCTGGACGATCGGGCTGCTGGCAATGATCGGCGTTCATCCGATCATCACCATCTCGTCCCTGGGCATCTGCCTGGCAAATGTGAAAATCGGATTGACGGAGTTGCAGGTGGCAATGTCGCTCATGGCAGGATATATGATGTATTTGCTGACATCGCCGTTTTCCAGCATGACCATGATCTTGTCGGGAATATTGGATAAAAATGTTTTTGATGTCAGTGTGCGTATCAATCTGGGGTATTCCCTGCTGATTTCTCTGACTGTCACGGGATTGCTGCATTTTTTTCGGTAGCAGGCAGAGAAGTCCGGTTTGTCTTGACGCACTTTCCACTACCTGATAGAATTAACCGCGGACAAAAATGTTCGCGATGAAGTTCCGAAAACTTCATACAGATGTTTGCAGGGTCGGACCACGGCATGCCGTGGGTCGGGTCTTACGCAATGGAGACTTATGAACCCCGCCAGGTCCGGAAGGAAGCAACGGTAAGTGAGCCCCTTCATGTGCCGTGAGGGTGCCGGACTCCTCCGGCGTGCCGTGGTCCGACCTTACAAGCAGAATGACAGCATGGAGCTGTCTTTTTTTGTTGGCGCAGGGAATTGAACAAGGCGTGTAGAAGTTTAACGAATGCGGAAAAGGGGTGTGTGCTATCGCATATAAAGCCCTATACAGGCAGTGGCGGCCGAAAGATTTTGAGGGACTGATCGGACAGGAGCATGTCAGCGTTACGTTGAAGAATGCGATTGTATCCGGTCGTATTTCGCATGCCTATCTTTTTACGGGACCACGTGGAACCGGAAAGACCAGCACGGCAAAAGTTCTTGCCAAAGCGCTGAATTGTGAAAACGGGCCGACAGCCACTCCTTGCAACAGCTGTCAATCTTGTGAACTTGTTAATGAAGGCTCGGCCATGGACGTGTATGAAATAGACGCCGCTTCCAACCGCGGTATCGATGAAATCCGGGAGTTGCGGGAAAACGTGAAGTTTTCTCCCGCGCAGTCGAGATACAAGATTTATATCATTGATGAAGTGCACATGCTGACGAATGAAGCCTTCAATGCTTTGCTGAAAACACTGGAGGAACCTCCGGCCCATGCCGTGTTTGTTCTTGCAACCACAGAACCGCACCGTATTCCTGCAACCATTTTGTCCCGCTGCCAACGATATGATTTTCGCCGGGTGGGCTTGCAGGAACTCACTGACCACCTGGCTCATATTGCCGCCGAATCCGGTATTGAAGCAGACCCTGATGCGCTTCGCCTCATCGCGCTGCAGTCGGATGGCGGAGTACGGGACGCCGTGAGTATTCTTGATCAATGCAGTGTCATGAACGATACGGGGATTACCGAGAGTGAAGTGCGTGACTTGCTTGGTCTTGTGGGACAGGAAGCCGTGTATTCCCTTTTTGCAGCGGTGGCAGGCCGGGATGGTGCAGCCGCTTTGACGGTTCTGGAACAACAGATGCGAAACGGCAAAGATGCCAGGCAATTACTCATCGAACTTGCCGGATACTGCCGCAGCCTGATGCTGTTTAAAGCCGCACCTTCATTGGACAGCCCTGTTCTGGCATCGTTCAGTCGGGAACGGTTGACTGATGACGGCAAAAAAATGCCACACGCCCGGTTTGTGCAATTGGTGGAACTTTTTTATCAGGCTGCCAACGACGCAAAATGGTCGGTGGATCCCCGGATTACGGCAGAAATGGCGTTGTTGAGCGCGTGTGCGATGGATGCAGTGGGTTCACCGGCTGCGACGGACTCCGCGGTTGCGGCTGTGGCAGCACCGAAAACACAGAGGTCGCAGCCTGTAATTGCACCGGATCCGCAGCCGGCAGTCAAGACGGAGGTTGCAGCAATTACGCATGAAAAGCGGCCTGAAGGAAAAGCTCCGCAAATAGTGGAGCAACCAGAAATGGAAAGCTTGATGTCCGATCTGATGAAGCGTGTCGAACAGGGTGGAAAACGATCGATCAAAGCTTTGCTTGAAGATGCCCGCATGATATCATATGAAAATGGCAATATTACTTTGCTTTTTCAGCGAGCCATGATCCGGGAACGGGTTGAACGCGATGATGTCCGAAAATGGTTGGAGGAACTGCTGGCACAACTGGTGCAGGGACCGGTCCGCTTGCATTGCGTGGTGGACAAACCGCTGCCAAAGGCAAAACAAACCGAACAGGCAAAACCGGATGAGCAGGCGATTCCGCCGGAAGTGCTGAAATTACAACAGATGTTTGGCGGGAAGATTACCAAATTGGATAATAAGGGAGGAAATTGACGAATGTTTGGTGGGAACCAGGGCAATATGGCCGGAATGATGAAAAAAGTACAGAAATTGCAGGCGGATATGGCAAAACTGCAAGAAGAACTGAAAAAACGGACACTGGAGGTTACTGCAGGAGGCGGTGCAGTTAAAATCGTGATTTCCGGAGAAAAAGAAATTCAATCACTCAAGATTTCTCCTGAAGCAGTGGACCCGGAAGATACGGAAATGCTGGAAGACTTGCTGATTGCAGCATTCAATGAAGCAGTCAAAAATGTGGATGAAATGACCACGACGGAAATGGGCAAACTGACCGGTGGCATGAACTTGCCGAAGGGAATGTTTTAGCATCGATGCTGCCACTCCCGCTTGCTAAGCTGATTGAGCATTTTCGCCGGTTGCCCGGCATCGGTCCCAAAACAGCGGCCAGACTGGCCTATCATGTGCTTGGCATGGACCGGGACCGGGCACTGGCTTTGGCGAATTCCATTATCGAGGCAAAAGACAAGATTGCGTACTGTTCCGTCTGCTTCAGCTTGACGGACCAGGACCCCTGTGATATTTGCCGCTCCGACAGACGGGATCACGGGTTGATCTGCGTGGTGGAGGATGCACGTGATGTTGCGGCTATGGAACGAACACGCGGGCATGAGCGAAATCGCGGTTATCAGGGTACCTATCATGTTTTGCAGGGAGTCCTGTCCCCTTTGGACGGCATAGGACCGGAAAATCTTCGCCTGAAAGAACTTGTAGAGCGAATCCAGCGGGGAGAAATCCGTGAAGTCATCATGGCTACAAATCCAAATCTTGAAGGGGAAGTCACTGCCACTTATGTTGCAAGACTGCTAAAGCCTCTGGGAATCCAGGTCACACGGATTGCGCGCGGTCTTCCGACAGGCGGCGATCTGGAATATGCGGACGAAGAGACGCTGGCCAAAGCACTGGAAAACCGGCGGGAAATGTAACGGCGGGGGTGAAGGGTCATGCCGGTACCTGTTATCGGGGCTTATGGCATTGGGATTTTATTGGTTCTCCTACTGGCATTTTTTATGGCAGTGCCGCTGAAGATTGTATTCCGTCTGATTTATAATGGTCTGATGGGGGGCCTTGCGCTCTGGCTGATCAATTTAGTGGGCGCTCCATTCGGCTTTGTTCTGCCTATTACTGTTTGGACAGCCCTGTTGGTTGGCTTTTTCGGGCTGGCCGGTGTTGCGGTCCTGGTTGCATATCAGCTGCTCTTTTTTGGCAAAGTGATTTAATAGTGCAATGAATCTCCGGATAATCTGACAGGATAGTGAGAATGGATATGGAAATGGGAAATATACCGCATATTGAAGCCTACGTGGGTGAATATGCAAGCGGAAAGAGTGAAAACGCCGTGAACCGGGCTGTGGCGTTGCATCGCCAGGGCCGGCCTGTGACATTGGTTGATTTGGATACGGTCGAGCCATGCTATACGCTGCGAC
>CAZXCC010000042.1:8883-16141 GCA_964638945.1 uncultured Veillonellaceae bacterium
CGGCCTGTGACATTGGTTGATTTGGATACGGTCGAGCCATGCTATACGCTGCGACCCATAAAAAAAGAGCTTGAAGAGCTGGGGTTGACCGTTGTGGCATGGGAAACCAGGGACACGGTAGGCCTGGGAGAGGCGGGCAGCGTGATTCAGGCAGCAGTGCGCTGGGTATTGCGCCGTCCGGGAGATATCGTGATGGACGTCGGATATGGAGTGCATGGAGCCAGGATTTTCAATTTAATCGAAGGAGCAATGGAAAACCCGCATCTGAAAATCATTGCCGTGATCAATGTTTCCCGACCGTTTACGGCAACTGTGGATGATATTGTCGACTATGTGCAATCGCTGGGACGGGTGGATGCGTTATTGAACAATACCCATCTTGGAGAGGAGACCACAGCGGATGTTGTCGAGCGTGGTGCGAGGGAAGTGACGCGAGCGGCGAAAATACTGAAACTGCCGGTAATCGCTTCTTCCGCGGAACGGGAACTGGCTGAAAAAATCGGAAAATACGATTGCATGGGCAATCCGATATGGCCCCTGGACCGGTTCATGCCCCGAAGCTTCTGGTAAGGATTGTTTCCGGCGGAAAATCCCGGAAAGGAGGAGAGCAGGATGCATTTATCCTACAAAATAATAGTTGGCATGGTGCTTGGTATCGCGACCGGCCTCTTTGCGGGCCCGGACAGCCTTCCTTTTTTGCGGACCTGGGTGACTCCGGTTGGAGAATTGTTTGTCCACCTGATTAAGATGGTCATGGCGCCGGTCGTGTTGGCATCCTTGATTTGCGGTGCTGCACAGCTTGTGGACGTAAAGAAGATGGGCGGAACCGGCGCGAAGATTGTTGCCTTTTATATGACGACGACGGCGCTGGCTGTTTCGCTGGGCATTATCCTGGCTCTTGCCATGCATCCGGGCAGGGGACTGATCAGTCCGTTCGGAGCACCGGTCAAGTCTGATGCAATTACGGTCGGACTTCTGAATTTGGCGCCGGGGAATCCTTTTCATGCAATGGCCAACGCAGATATGCTGCAGTTAATCATCTTCGCCATTTTTATCGGAATAGGAGTCGCGCTTGCAGGGAGTGCGGCAAAGCCGGTAGAGAATTTTTTCGTCGGACTGGCTGCAGTGATGTACAAAATCATTGGCTTGATAATGCAAGTGGCGCCTTTTGGCGTCTTTGCCCTCATCGCTCCAGTGATGGCCGTCAACGGCTTCAAGGCCTTGTTGCCGCTTGCAACCGTCATTGTTACGGTTTATCTTGGCTGTGTTTTGTACATGGTGGTGGTCTACAGCGGTGCAGTTTCCATTCTGGGCGGCATGAGTCCGGCCCGTTTTTTTAAAGGAGTCTTTCCTGCAATGCTGGTGGCATTTTCGACCTGCAGCAGCAGCGAGAGCGTTCCTATCAGCCTGCGCTGCACTCAGGAAAATCTCGGGGTTCAGGAAGAGATTGCCGGTCTTTGTCTGCCGCTTGGCGCGACGTTCAATATGGATGGAACCGCACTTTATCAGGGAATCTGCGCTGTTTTTGTAGCGCAGGTGTATGGAGTCGATCTGCATATGGGGCATTATTTCATCATCGTACTTGTCGGGACTTTGGCTTCGATCGGCACTGCCGGCGTTCCATTTTCCGGCCTGATCATGCTTTCCATGGTGCTTCAGTCGGTTGGCCTGCCGTTGGAAGGAATTGCGTTGATTGCCGGGATCGACAGGCTGTTGGACATGATCCGGACAACAGTGAATGTTACAGGGAAAGCTGCTTGTTGTGTCGTCGCGCAGAGTGGTGAAACAAAGTATTGCGAATAAGTATACAGAACACAAAATGCTGTAGACGAAAAGAAGATGTCTTGATATAATATGTACGGTAGAATTCCATTTTTCCGAAGGATAGCTTAGTGCGCGCCGGTTGTGTATATCATTGCTGTATACACGGCCGTTGACGAAAGCTATCCTTTTCTTATGCAGGAATTTGACTGCGCAGATGGAATTAAGCACACAGGAGAGAATGAGTTGTATCGCGACGGGGTGGCAATGTGACGGACTTCTGTAACCGGCTTGGCAGCGTATTGCGGGCCAAACCATGCGAGATTGAAAACGAAACCGATTATCTGGCTTCAGCTGTGTTGGTGCCTCTGGTACGGGAAAATGGGCGCCTGGGAGTTTTGTTTGAAGTACGTTCAGCGGCTCTCAGCTGGCAACCTGGCGACATCTGTTTTCCGGGCGGTAAAATTGAACTGGATGATCCTGATCCACTATCGGCGGCATTGCGGGAAACACAGGAAGAACTGCAGGTACCGGCAGCGGATATTGAGGTCATCGGTCCGCTGAACTATATGGTCAGTCCGATCGGGGTGATGCTGTATCCTTTTGCAGCCTACATCAGGGATATTTCTCTGATTCAGCCGAAGAAGGAGGAAGTGTCGGAAATTTTTATTGCTCCACTGGAGTACTTGTTGGCGGAAGAACCGCTGACGGCGCATATGGAGCTTGCAACACGACCCTTGCCTGATTTTCCGCTGGATCTGGTTGAAGCATCCTATGCTCGTGACTGGAAACGCCGGACAACATACCCCGTGTTGTTTTATCAATATGGCGGACATGTTATATGGGGCCTGACAGCAAGAGTCCTATACGGATTTTTGAATACCTGCCGGAAAGTGATATAAAAGGAGAGGTCGATTATGACTTTGAAAAAGGAAACCTTTATTGTGGATGGCATGAGCTGCAACCATTGCAAGCAGGCAGTCGAAAAAGCGGTGCTTGCGTTGTCGGGCGTTGTCGCAGCACAGGTCGATCTTGCAACAAAAAGCCTGTTGGTTGAATATTATGAGGAAAAGATTGGTGGCGCAGCAATCAAGGCTGCGGTGGAAGATGCCGGTTTTACGGCAACGTGATTCCTTGACGCTGTTGATGGGCTTTGTTATACTAAATTAAAGCCTCCCGTGCTGGGGGGCTTGTTTGGTTATGTCTGGCAAAATAGCGGAATGAAGGTGTCTGATGTCGGTTCGGCTTGAAGAAAAATTAACGGAACAACGTAAAAAACGCCGCGATAAATTTTGGGTTATCGGGGGCGTTCTGATTTTGCTTGCCTCTTTGGCAGGTGCTCTTTCCTATTGGTGGTTTGGCGGGAGCTTACCGACAACACGACCCAATATTAAGAGGGGCGAAGAGGCGGAGAACTTTATCAATCCGCCCAACAAACTAAATATCCTGATCATGGGTGTGGATGACCGTCCCAAAGAGGATGACCCGGGTCGTTCGGACACATTGCTTGTCATGACCATCGATACGGAAACACGGGGAATATCCATCATATCGGTACCCCGTGACACTCGCGTGCGAGTCAAGGGACTCGGATGGGACAAGGTGAATCATGCTTTTCTCGTGGGCGGCGTCGAATTGACACGGCAGACGACGGAAAATTTCCTGGGCATTCCCATGGATTATTATGCAAAGGTAAATCTGGAGAGCTTCGGCCGAATTGTCGACGCCATTGGCGGAGTGAACATCGATGTGGAAAAGCGGATGCAGTATGAGGATACATGGGATCATTATGTAATTGATCTCAAGCCGGGAATGCAGCATCTGGACGGGCGTACCGCATTGCAGTATGTCAGGTATCGCGATGAGGAAGGCGATATCGGACGAGTTGCCAGACAGCAGAAATTTCTCAGGGCCGTGCTGGCGGAAGTGTACACACCGGCAATCATCCTGAAAGCGCCGGCAATTATCCGGGAAGTGTTTGCCTCTCTTGATACGGATATGCCCATGGGGTTGATGCTGGGGTTGGCCCGCAAAATGAAGGACGGCATGAGTTCGGGGCTCAAGACGCATATGGTGGAAGGGCTTCCGTACTATATCAATGATATTAGTTACTGGGTGCCAGATGTGATGAAGACCAGGCAAATGGTGGCGGAAATGCAGGGTGTTCCCTTTGACGGAAACATCAAGGCGGCAGCGCAGCGGACTGCTGACGAGTACCGCCAGAACATGCCTGCGAATGCCCATCTGGATGACGGAACCTATTATCCGGGAATGGACAATGCAAAGACCAAAGCTCCGTTGAAACCGGGGGAAAAGCCTTCCGTTAAGCCGCCCGTTAAACCTGCGGTCCCCACGGCAAAACCGCCGGCGAACCCAGCGGTTAAACCTCCGACAACAACACCGGCAAAACCTGTTCCCAAACCGGGGACGACTACCAGTCTGGCGCCGGTGCGATTATCGGCGGAACTTGTCAATGCCAGCGGCGAACCGGAAGCTGGAACGAAAATTGCTGATATTATGCAAAGCCGCGGCTTCGAAATCGTTGGTGTTGCAACAGCCGGAACTCCAGTCCGGGTCACCATTGTGACATCGTATACGCAAAACCCTTCCGTAGTGTCGAAACTGACCAGCCTGCCCTTCCGCTATGTTCTGAACATCGCGGAAGACAGCACGCGGGAAGTGCCGGTGCGGGTTTTGATCGGGCAGGATCATGGCGCCTGACCGGAACAGGCGGCTTGTTCCGGAATATCCGGTTAATTTACGCCTGATTGGACGAAAGTGCCTGGTAGTTGGCGGCGGCCCGGTGGCTGAACGGAAAGTGGCGACCTTGCTGGAAGCAGGAGCCGAAGTGGTCCTGGTCAGCCCTGTTGCCACGCAGCGATTGGCTGATTGGTCCGCGGCCGGCCGTTTGACGCATCAGGTAAAAAGTTTCGACGAAGCAGATGTCGCAGGATGTTTTATCGTGATTTGCGCGACGGATTCACCTGCAGTAAATGAAAAGTCTGCGATCGCAGCCCGAAAAGCCGGAGCGTTGGTCAATGTCGCCGATGCCCCGGAGTTGTGCGACTTTACCTTGCCTGCGAAACTATCGCGCGGCAGTTTGTCCATCACTGTTTCGACAGGCGGACAGAGCCCGGCGTTGGCGAGAGAACTGCGAAATGAGCTAAAAGGTCAATATGGCCCTGAGTATGGTGAATATCTGGATATTGTCGGACGCATACGTGAGGAGTGGAAGCAGGCTTGTGCATCAAGCAGCGAACGCTGTGAACGTTGGCGGGAAATTGGCGGATTTGACGGCGAGGCGCTGGAACTGCTCAGGCACGGATGTCCAAAAGAGGCGGAGGTCAGGATCAGGAATGTTATTGGCTGTCTTGGGACTCAATCATAAAACGGCTCCGGTCGAAGTCAGGGAATGCTATGCCTGTCCGGAAGACCTGGTAAAGCAGGCGCTTCGTCATTTGGAAGAACACGACGATATTTTGGAATGTGTCGTTCTTTCGACCTGCAACCGGATGGAAGTCTATGCCGTGCTGGAGGATGTCGATGATCCATCGGCTGCAATACTGGAATTTCTGGAGCGCCTTGCCGGCCCGGCCGGCGAATCGGTGGCGCCCGAGCATCTCTTTTATCATTCCGGCGAAGCTTGTATCCGCCATTTGTTTCGGGTTGCGGCCAGCATTGACTCGCTGGTTGTCGGCGAGGGACAGATTTTAAGCCAGGTAAAAAAAGCCTATTCCATCGCAAGGGACTGCGGAACAACCTCGACGGTGCTCAATACCCTGTTCAACCGTGCAATCGCTGCAGGAAAAAAAATCCGGACGGAAACCCGCATTGCCTATAGCGCCGTCTCCGTCAGCTACGCTGCTGTGGAACTGGCCAAGCAACTGCTTGGTGATCTGACGCAGGCCAACGTTCTGATTCTCGGCGCGGGAGAAATGAGCGAGCTTACCGCCAGGCATTTAGTGGAGAATGGCGTAAAAACCGTATTTGTTTCCAATCGCAACCACAGCCGGGCGGAAGAATTGGCCGAGAAATTTCACGGGCAGGCGGTTCCTTTTGAAAAATTCATGAAATGGGCGGTGGAAACGGACATTATCATCACTTCCACAGGCGCGCCGCATTATATCGTGAGAGCCTGGGATGTGGCACACATAATGCCGCAAAGGGCAGGACGCCCGCTGATTTTTATCGACATTGCCGTTCCGCGGGATGTGGAACCTGAAGTGGCGGCCATTGCCGGTGTGAGCCTATATAATATCGACAACCTGAATGCCGTCGTCGATTCCAACAAGAGAGAACGGCAGCGCGAAGCACACAAGGCGGAAAAAATCCTTGAAGCGGAAGCAAAGGAACTGACGGATCGTTTTCGTTACCTTTCCTATCAACCGGTACTGAGTCAGTTGAAAGACAAGGCGGAAACAATCCGGCAGCGTGAAGTGAAACGCGCCATGGCAAAACTTCCCGATTTGGGGGCGGAAGACCGCAGAGTGCTGGAGAATATGTCCCGCATGCTGGTGCGAAAACTTTTACGCGATCCGGTTCTCTGCACCAATGAAGCGGCAGCAGTAGGCGAAGAAGAGTTTTGCGTTGAGGCCCTCAACAGATTGTTCAAACTTAATGAATTGGGAGTAACCAAACGTTGTGAAAACAAAAATCGTCATCGGCACGCGCGGCAGTAAACTGGCCCGCTGGCAGGCCGAACACATTGCCGGCCTGCTTCGACAAACAAACCCAGGCCTTGTTGTCGAAATAAAACTGATTGTTACAACAGGCGATAAGATTCTGGATGTGCCGTTGGCGCAAATCGGCGGCAAGGGCCTGTTCACGAAAGAGCTGGAAACCGCAATGCTGGCGGGTGAAATCGACCTGGCCGTTCATAGTCTGAAGGACATGCCGACTGAACTGCCGCCGGGACTGACGCTGGCGGCAACTACGGAACGTGTTGATCCGCATGACGCGTTTGTCAGTGTGAAATACAGCTGCCTGGCTGACTTGCCTGCGGGTGCAGTTGTCGGCACTTCCAGTCTGCGCCGCAAGGCGCAGTTGCTCAGACAGAGGCCCGACTTGGAGATTATCAGCCTGCGGGGAAACCTGGATACACGCCTGAAAAAATTGGATGATGGACAGTTTGCCGCCATTGTGCTGGCTGCGGCTGGCTTGCGCAGACTTGGCTGGAGTGACAGGATTACTGCCATTTTGCCTCCGGAAGTTTGTCTGCCTGCCGTTGGGCAGGGTGTTCTTGCCATTGAGGCACGAATGGATGATAAAAATGTCCTTGCTGCGGTTGCATCACTGGATGATGCTGCAACGCGGGCCTGCGTGACCGCGGAACGGAAATTTCTGGCGGAAGTGCAGGGCGGATGCCAGGTTCCTGTAGGGGTTTTCGGTCGGTTTGAATCGGGAAAAATAACTCTGAAGGCTCGTATTCTGTCCCTGGACGGTGTGCGTTGCGTGGAAGGGTCCATTTGTGGCTTGCCTGCAGATTCTGCAACTTTAG
>CAZXCC010000043.1:0-16110 GCA_964638945.1 uncultured Veillonellaceae bacterium
CCACCATGTTACCGCGCTGTTTGTGTCTCCGGCCAATTCTGAAGAATGGCGGGAGGTTCTGGAGGCAAAGGAGCTTCGTCACGGCGAGCAGCGAAATGTTGCTTTCCTTCTGGACAGAAGCGTATGTGTGTGGGATATAAGAGTGGTTGATTCCAGCGGCAACTTTGCAACATTTCAGAACATCCGGATCAAACCGGAGTATACGTCCATCAATTACTATTACATAAACGGGTCCGGGCAGATTCGATTCGGTGTCGGATGAACCGTGACGCAATCCTGACTGCAGAAGAAGCGGGGGGAAGGAGTATCCGTTTTCCTGTTGAATAATGCAGTAGTGCCTATCCATTTCTTTTTGCACATGGAGGGATGCGCGTGCACCAAAAGGCTGACCCGGAAAAAGTAACAGATGACGAAGCACAGAGCGGTTCCCATAGGCCGGCCAATCTGATCTATGGAGTGTCTGATTCCGTTCCTTTGGCATCGTTGATTCCGCTTGTTGCGCAACAGGTCATCATGCTTTCCGTCGACTTGATTTTTCCGGTCCTGATCGTGGCTGCCGTGGGTGGAACGGTGGAAATGGCGCAGACTGTGGTCAGTATGATGATGATTTCGATGGGGATGGGAACGATTTTGCAGGCATGGCGCAAGAATTCCGTCGGTTCGGGATATTTTTGCGCGCATGAAACCGGAACGCCGTATTTTCCGGCATCCATTATGGCGGTTCAGGCTGGCGGTTTTCCCTTGATGTGCGGCATGACTGTGTGCGCAGGGATTTTCCAGTCTTTGACCAGCCGGATCATGCATCGTTTGCGGATATTATTTCCTGTGGAAATTTCAGGGCTCATCGTTACCTTGATGGCGGTTACCTTCATCACCTATGCTTTGCCCAATTTCATCGGCCTGGATGCCCAGGGCAAAGGAAGTTTGCCTGTTTCTCTGTTGTCGGTGTCCATGCTTGGAGTGATCATTGTCATGCATATCTGGGGCGGCAAACGCACTCGGGAGTATTCGATCATTGCCGGCATCGGCTTTGGCTATGTGGGCTCCTATGTGTTTGGCCTGTTGCCTGCCGACAAGGTGGAGAAGTTTATCAACGCCCCGTGGCTGGCATTGCCCAGCACCGAGCATCTGGGGCTGGCCTTTGATCCGACGCTGGTAGTGCCGTTTATCATAGCGGCTTTTTGTTCCAGCATCAAGACAGTCGGGAATTTGACGACCTGTCAGAAAGTCAACGATGACGGCTGGAAACGTCTGGATGTGAAATCGGTGGGAAACGGCCTGTTTGCCGAAGGGATCGGAACCGTTCTGGGGGGTCTGCTCGGCACGATGGGACAAACCACCAGTTCCGGCAGTGTCGGTCTTTCGGTGGCGACTGGCGCGACCAGCCGTCAGATCGCATTTGGTACCGGTTTCTGTTTTCTTGTCTTTGCTTTTTTACCCAAGATTGCCGCGTTGTTTGCCATCATGCCGCAGCCGGTCATTGGCGTGATTCTGATGGTTGAAATCGCATTTGTCGTGCCGACGGCCATGCAGATCTGCTCTTCCCGCATGCTGAACTCACGGCGCATGTTTGTGCTCGGCATATCGCTGACTTTTGGCTTTGGCGTCAACATGGTTCCAGGTTTTGGCGAATCTTTTCCGCTGTGGCTGCAGCCGCTGACGCAAAATGGGCTGGCATTGGGGACGATTCTGGCAATATCCCTGCATTTGCTGTTCCGCATAGGGATAGCTACGCATCGGGTTTTGGAGGTTGTTCCGGGTACGGATGCGAATGAAGCGGTGTTTCTGTTTTTTCGCGAATGTGGCGGTGAATGGGGAGCCCGGCCTGAAGTTGTGTCTCGGGCTACATCCGCAGTTGCCCAGTGCATCGAAACCTTGACCGACTTGGAGCTGGCCCGGGGTAGCATTAAAGTAGACGCCAGTTTTGAAGAATTCAACCTGAATGTGGATATTGAGTATGAAGGGGTATTGCCCTTGTTATCCGATACACGTCCGACAGAGGAAGAACTGTTGAATGACGAGGATGCTTTTGCCAGGCTGTCAGGCTTTCTGCTGAAAAGATACGCAGACAAGATTACTTCCGATTGCAAAAACGGAAAATGTATGCTGCATTTCAACTTTGAGCATTAAGAAAAGGGAAAGGGCGCACAGGCCGGACCCAACAATGTTTGACAGGAAGGTGGGTTTTCCGTGGAAAAACAAACAGGCCAAGATGAATCTGCCCAAGCCGGAGGCGCACGGTACGAAGGAGAATTTGTCGACGGCAATTTCCATGGGAAAGGTGTATATACCTTTCCCAGCGGTGCGCGATACGAAGGAGATTTTGTCGAGGGGAAACGTACCGGAAAAGGGGTATTTATCTATGCGAACGGCACACGCTATGAAGGCGATTTTGTCGAGGAAAAGCAAACCGGGAAAGGCATCCTGACCTACGTCAACAAGGATCGCTACGAAGGGGATTTTGTCGATGGCAAGCCGAGCGGCAGAGGGGTCCTGACCTATGCCGGAGGCGCACGGTACGAAGGAGACTTTTTGGGCGGCAATTTCCATGGCAAAGGCATCCTTGCGCATGCAGACGGCAATCGCTATGAAGGGGATTTTGTCGAGGGAAAACGTACCGGAAAAGGGGTATTTATCTATGCAAGCGGCGCGCGGTACGAAGGGGATTTTGTCGATGGCAAGCCAAACGGAAAAGGGACTCTGACTTATATCAGCGGGAATCGCTATGAAGGGGATTTTGTCGATGGTAAGCCGAACGGAAAAGGCGTTCTGATATATACGAGCGGGAATCAATACGACGGAGACTTCGTCGATGGCGGTTTTCGCGGTGTATAAATTTCCCGCGCCTGCATAGATATGGGTCATCACACCGATTTGTCTCCTGTTTTGTCTGGAGGTAAGTCGGTAATTTTTTCTAGTTAATATGCATTTTCCGGAAGGAAATACGCGGAATATACAGAATTATTTTATAATACAAGTCTGATTCCGCCTGATGGAGGCATAACCGATTGGGGAAAACCTTGATTGCCGGATTTGGCAATATCCTGATGGGCGACGATGGCGCCGGAATATATCTGATCCAGAAGATGTCGGAATGTCAGCTGCCTGAGCAGGTGGAGCTGCTTGACGGAGGGGTAAACTCCTTTGCAGCGCTTGCTGCGTTGCAGGGAGCCACGCTGGCTATCCTGATTGACACGATGAAAGGTGGAGGGGAACCGGGAGACATTTATCGCCTGACGCAGGAGCAGCTCGACAGTCAGTCGTGCGAGATGCAATTGTCCCTGCACGACTTTTCCCTCATGGAGTCCTTGCGGCTGGCCCAAAAGATGGAGGGGTTGCCTCCTGTCATCATCTATGGGATTGAACCGGCGACGGTCGAACTGAGGATGGGGCTTTCAACGCCGGTTGAGAAGGCTGTTGATGCGGTCATGGCCAAAATTTTCGAAGATCTTCGAACGAATTGTTAGAGGAGGTAGTGCTGGCGTGTTAACGAAAAGCTTTACCAGGAGAACTTTTCTCAAGTCTTCCGCAGTCACTGTGGCCGCTGCCGGTAGCATGGAGACCTTTTCCTTCGGCGACTGGATGAAAAAAGCCGAAGCTGCGGAAGTAAAAACTGTCGCATCCATATGCGGCGGGTGTTCCGCCTGGTGTGGAATGTGGATTTATGTCAAGAACGGCAGAGTGTGGAAGGTTGCCGGCCAAAAAGACAACCCCGCCAGCAAGGGGAAATTATGCGCGCGTGGGCATGCCGGCGCGTTTTGGGCGTATAACAAAGACCGAATTACTCACCCGATGCGGCGAACCAAAGACAATTGGTTTGAGCCGATCACATGGGAGGAAGCGTATTCTGAAATAGGCGAAAAACTAAAAAAAGTCATCGCCACCCATGGGCCGCAGACCGTATTTTTCAGTCAAAATCCAAAACCAACCAGCCGTTTTTATATGCAGCGGTTCATGGATGCGGTCGGTTCGCCGACGATTCAGAGTCATCATTCCATCTGCAGCACGGCGCGCGATGTGGCGTGCAAATGGACGACAGGGGCCATGGCTACGGCGGATGTCGGCAAAACAAAGTACATCGTGTTTTTGGGGCGCAGTTATGCCGACGGCATTTCACCGTCAGCCACAGGCAATCTGGCGGACACGCGCGACAAGGGAGCAACGGTCATCGTCGTCGACCCGAGGCAGAACTCGTCCTGTGTTTTTGCGACCGAATGGGTTCCGATCCGCCCGGGAACCGATTTGGCCTTGCTGCTTGCCGTTGCCAATGTGCTGATCCGGGAAGAGCTGTATGATAAACAGTTCATCGATGAATATACCGTGGGTTTTGATGAGTTCCGCAAGGCAATGAAAGAATATACTCCGGAGTGGGCGGCGGAAAAAACGACCATTCCGGCCGAGACTATCTTCGCCATTGCCAGAGGGCTGGGGAAGAACAGGCCGGCGAGCTGCATCGAACAGGGATACAAAGCGCCGAATGGAGCGAACTATGCGAACGGAACCCAAACGTTCCGGGCGCTGGCTTGTGTCAATGCACTGCTGGGCAACTATGGAAAAGACGGCGGCATGAAGTTCCCGTCAGGACCCCGGTTGGGGAATCTCGACAGCAAGCTGTATCCCTCGCCGCCAAAACCCAAAGTTCCCCGTTGTGACGGAGTCGGTATAAAGGGTGAGTTTCCGCTTTGCCAGACAAGCCAGGGGATTCCGCATATGATGCCGAAGCAGGCGATGCTTGGCAAAGCCCGGGCAGGCTTCTTTTACAGTTTTAATCCCGTGCGAAATTCTCCGGACCCGGGGTTTATGGTCAAAGGCTACCGGGCACTGGACCTGATGGTTGCATGCGATATTCAATGGTCCGAGACCGCCATGACGGCGGATTATGTTCTGCCTGAATGCAGTTTTGCCGAGCGCGAGGATCTGCCGACAGGCATCTCGGGCGGAACGCCTGGAGTGATGATGCGTTGCCAGGCTATCGATGTGATCCATCCGGAAACAAAGCCTTTTGAGGATATTGTTTCCGGCCTTGCCCAGGCGATGGGGTATGAAAAATACTTCAATTTCAGCCGTGATGAGGTCAGCAATGCCATCCTCAAGCCGACCGGAGTCACATTGGAAGAATTGCGGGCAAAAGGCACGATCATGTTTAAAGCTTCGCCCCAGCCGCTGACATTTAGCACGACTTCCAAGAAGGTCGAACTCTATTGCCAGGCATTTGCAGACAACGGATTCGCCGCGGTTCCCATCTGGGAGCCTCCGATCTGCAAGGCCGACAGCGGCAATTTTGTGCTGATTCACGGCAAACAGGGAATCATGTCCCATACTGCGACTGCAAACATCCCCAAATTGCTTTCCATCGCCAAAAAATACAATATGGACCGAATCTGGATCAACGGGCAACGGGCAAAACAAATGGGAATCAGGGACGGCGACCTGGTGGAAATTTCTTCGCCGCAGGCAACACGCCGAATCCGGGTGAAGGTGACCGAACGGGTTCATCCGGAAGCCGCATTCCTGCCGGCCGGCTATGGAAACTCTTCGCCGTGGCTGAAAACTGCTTATGGATTTGGTGTGAATCCCAACGATTTTACACCTTTCCGGGTTGAACCCATCAGCGGACATGCCATGATGATGGAAGTCCTGATTACTGTCCGGAAGGTGGTTGAATAATTATGCCGAAATATGCGCTTATCGTCGATTCGTCGAGATGTGTCGGCTGCTATGCCTGTCTGGTGGCCTGTCAAAACCAGAATGAGCTCGCGGACGACAGCAGCTACATCCGGTTTGAGGAGCAGGAAACAGGTCAGTATCCCAAGGTGAAACATGTGATCACCCCGCTGCAGTGCATGCATTGCAGTGAGGCGCCGTGCGTGCCGATATGCCCGACCGGGGCATCGGCAAAAGACAAGGAAACGGGACTCACTCTGGTGAACAGGGAAAAATGCATCGGCTGCCGTCGCTGCGTGATAGCCTGTCCGTACAATTCCCGCCAATACTTGAAGGATTCAGGCGTTGTGCAGGGATGCAACCTGTGCATATCGTTGCTGAAAGAGGGCCGGGAACCGGCCTGTGTTTCCACCTGCCTGACCAAGGCCAGGCTGTTTGGCGACCTGGAAGATCCCAAAGGCGATTTTGCAAAATTGTTGCCCAGGGCAAAACCTTTGCGACCTGATTTGAAGACACAACCCACAACTCTGTATATTTTTCAGGCGTAGGAGGGGATAAGATGAGAAAGTTGGATCGCCGGGAATTTCTTCGCCTTTGCGGAGCCAGTGGCGCCGCAATCTGCCTGACGGATGTGTTGAAACCCGAAATTGCGGCGGCGTTTGCCGGCCCGAAAGGCGGCAAACCTCCGGTAGTCTGGCTGCAGGGCGGTTCCTGCAGCGGATGTTCCATTTCGCTGCTGAACGCAGTATCCCCGGAGATTGCCGAAGTGCTGACCGGAATCATCAGCCTGGATTTTCATCAGACTCTCATGTCGGCTGCCGGCGACCAGGCGATGAACGTGTTGCAGGAAGTGCAAAAAAAATATCGGGGCGAATATGTACTCATCGTGGAAGGGACTGTTCCGACCGGTGCAAACGGCAAATATGCCACTCTTGGGGAAAAAGGGGAAAAACCGGTGCCCTTTGTCACCTGGGTGAAAGAGATGGCTGCCGGTGCAAAGGCCGTTCTGGCCGTAGGCAGCTGTGCTGCTTTTGGCGGGGTGCCGGCAGCTGCGCCCAACCCGACCGGAAGCTTGCCTGCCAGCAAAGTGATAAGCGGAAAAACGGTAATCAACATACCGGGTTGCCCGTCGCACCCGGACTGGGTTCTGGGAACCGTTGTTCATTTGCTCAAATTTGGCATGCCGGATTTGGACAAACACGGCCGTCCCAAGATGTTTTTCGGGCGCTGCATCCATGATCTTTGCAAACGACGCCAGGCTTTTGACCGCGGGGATTTTGCCACCCGGCTTTCGGGGAAGGGCTGTCTATACAAACTGGGCTGTAAAGGGCCGATGGCTTTTGCGGATTGTCCGGAGCGTCGGTTCAACAACGGAACCAGCTGGTGCGTGTCTGCAGGCTCCCCATGCCTGGCTTGCGTGGAGCCGGAGTTCCCTGACAAGACGGAACCATTTTTCGTAAGGATGCCTGAGTACGGGCCGGAAGGAACGTCGGTTCCAGAGCCGCGTGCGACGAATCTGACAGGGGGGAGTAAATGATGAGGCGAATCGTAATTGATCCCGTCACCCGCCTGGAAGGCCATCTCAAGGTGATGGTCGAGGTGGATGCGGGAAAAGTTGCAAAAGCGGAAGTAACGGGAACCATGTTCCGCGGCTTTGAAAAAATCCTTGCGGGCAGGGATCCGCGGGATGCAGTGTTTCTGACCCAGCGCATCTGCGGAGTCTGTCCTGCCGATCATGCGACGGCCTCGGCTCTGGCTCTCGACGAGGCCTTCAAGGCAGAAGTGCCGGAAAATGGCAGATTGCTGCGCAATCTCATATTGGGCGGAAACTATCTTCAGTCCCACTTAACCCACTTTTACCACCTGTCTTTGCCGGACTATGTGCAGCTTCCGGAGACAGCACCTTTTATTCCCCATTACACCGGTGACTTTCGCTTTAACAAGGACGCGAATGAAAAAATGGCGGGCCACTATTTCCAGGCCCTGGTCATCCGGCGGAAATGTCATGAACTGGTTGCCCAGTTTGGCGGAAAGATGCCGCACCAGGCTTCCATCATCGCAGGCGGCACTTCTCAAAACGCAACAACCGGGCGAATCAATGCCGCCCGGTCGCTGCTCGCCGAAATCAGTGACTTCGTCAACACTACCTATGAAGAAGATGTCCGCACGATAGCCTCGGTCTACAGTGATTATTTCAAGACAGGAAAAGGTGTCGGCAATCTGCTGACATACGGAGCGTTTCCGATGGATGCCGGCGGACGCAAGACCTTGTTCGCCCGGGGTGCATATGCCGACGGGCAGATCGTTGCAGTGGATCCGTCGAAGATAACGGAAGATGTGTCCCATTCCTGGTACCATGCCTCCTCTGGCGGACTGCCGTCGGAAATCAGCACGCAGCCTGATGCGGACAAAGCGGGGGGCTACAGCTGGGTCAAGGCGCCGCGCTACAACGGTGCGGTCTTTGAAGTGGGGCCGTTGGCGCGGATGTGGATGAACGGCATGTATCAGCAGGGCATTTCAGCGATGGACCGCATAGTAGCCAGGATGTTGGAAGCAAAGCTGATGACAGTCGCGTTGGAACGCTGGCTGGGGGAACTGGATCCGAACGGACAATGTGAAGCGGCTGTGGAAGTGCCCTTTGAAGCGGAAGGCATGGGTCTGACGGAAGCAGCGCGTGGCGCACTCGGACATTGGGTGAAGATTCGCGGCGGCCGGATTGAGCGCTACGAAGCAGTCGTCCCCACAACATGGAATGCATCTCCGCTGGACGGAGCTGGGCAGCATGGACCGATCGAAGCGGCGCTTCTCGGCCTCGAAGTGCCGGATGCAGACAATCCGCTGCCGGTCGTCCGGGTGATTCACTCCTTCGATCCCTGTCTTGCCTGTGCAGTACATATGATCACACCGAACCGTCCCATGACGGAGTTCAAAGTGTAGTTACAGGATTCTTTCCGAACTTCTTTGATGGCGCAGTTCCAGAGAGAGGAATTGCGCCGTTAATTTTACAATTTGGCGGTAATAGTCGGGAATTGCTTTTTTTTCTGCATCTTCCACCAGTTCATCAAGCCAGTCCAAATGTTCCCTGATAAAAAGAAGGTGTTTTTCGTTCTCCTTTTTTTCCAACAGAAGCGCAGCGAATTCAAGTTCAAGACAGATGTGATCCGGCATGGCCTGATACTCTGGGGGAAGCGTGATGCCGAACGAATCATATAACGATTTCATATGCAGGGCATGGTCGCTCATCAGCAGCCCTTTTTCGGCTGCAAAAGGGACTTCGGCGCTGGTATCCGCCGTCCAGCGGCGATACACGGATTCAACCGGCACAATCCTCGTCAGGACGGGAAAAAGGAAACTCCGGCGATAGGCTGCAGCTGCAGTAGGCAGATCGGGAACCAGTTCCGGCCAATTTTCGTAGAGAATGGACGGCGGAGCATAGTCTATCGCCGCGAAAGCCTGCCGTAAAAACGTGACAATGTCGGGTTGTTCTGCAATGTATTCTGCAGTGGGCTGTTTAAATGCCTCGGAGAATAACAGATAAATTTCGCGGCGCAAGGATGGGTGTTTCATCGATATCTCTCCTTTTTACCTGCAGCGCTCTCCGGCGATCACAGCCTGTCCCAAAGAGAGCCCGCCGTCGTTGGCGGGAACCTGGCGGTGCCGGTAGACGGTAAATTGTTTTTCTGTCAACAGTTCTGAGAGTTCTGACAGCAGTCTCAGATTTTGGAACACTCCGCCGCTTAATGCCACTTTGCGGATTGCAGTATCTTTTCGAATGCGTATCAGCATGTCAACGACCGCGTGGGCGATAGTCGTGTGAAAGGAAGCCGCCAGGGTTCCGGCGGATTTCCCCTGCTGCAGCAGGCTGGCAAGAGCCGCGAATGCAGGGAGAAAATCAAGTTGCCGCGGAGAACCTTCTTTTATCCCGTAGGGCAAAATTTCCCCTTTTTGCGTTCCTGCCGCCAGTTCCAGCTCCACCGCGGCCTGCCCCTCATAATGGATGGAACGGCGTATCGACAGCAGGGCTGCAGCTGCATCAAACAGGCGTCCGGCGCTTGAAGTCAAAGGGGTGTTGATTCCCTTCCCGGCTGCGCTTATGACAACGGGCCATTCCGGAGGAAGCGAACAGGCAAAAGGGATTTGTTTTTCCATAAACTTTTCGCCAAACAGTTCGAACAGGATCCAGGCGGCCATGCGCCACGGCTGTTTGATGGCCATTGCAGCGCCTGGCAGCGGCAGATAACGGAGGTGCGCGGCTCTTGCATAGTCGCGGCAGTCGGCAATCAGAAACTCGCCGCCCCATATGGCGCCATCCTCACCATATCCGCTTCCGTCAAACGCAACGCCGATCACCGGTTCATAGAGGCCGTGTTCTGCCATGACACTTGCGATATGGGCGTGGTGATGCTGAATCCCCATCTGGGGAAGGCTACATGCTTTTGCGTATTTCGTCGACAGATATTCAGGATGAAGGTCGTATGCGATTGCTTCCGGTTGGATGTGGAAAAGGTTTTTGTAATAATTGATTGAATCTATAAAGTACTGGTACGTGGAATCGTTCTCGAGATCGCCGATATGTGAGCTGACAAATGCCTGTCTGCCATGGGTGAGGCAAAATGTGTTCTTCAGCTCACCCCCGCAGGCAAGAACGGGAACGGTGGAACGGGCCAGCGAAATCGGCAGGGGAGTGTACCCCCTGCTGCGCCGGAACAGATACGGAGTACTCTGGAAAATGCGGACGACGGAGTCATCGGCCCTTCGGTAGATATCCCTGTCATGGAACAGAAAATAGTCCGCAATGCCACAGAGGCGTGCCAGTGCATCTTCATTGACGTAAGCGATCGGTTCGTCACTACTGTTTCCACTGGTCATGACCCAGATATCGCCGGGCCCGACCAGCTGCTCATGGGCAGGTGTATAGGGCAGCATCACACCGATCCGGGGATTGCACGGGGCTACGCTGTCGGCAAGATGATAGCCGGAAGTCTTGTCAAGCAGCAATATCGGCCTGATGGAACCGGTCAGCACGGCTTCTTCCTCAAAAGACAGAGCGCAGATTTCTTTGACTGCGGACAGCGAACCGGCCATGATGGCAAAAGGCTTGTCTTCCCTTATCTTTCGACGGCGCAGAGCGGATACTGCCTCTTCGTTTTTTGCGTCACAGGCGAAGTGAAATCCGCCGAGGCCTTTGACTGCGACAATTTTTCCCGACTGTACAAGCATTCTGGCCAATGACAAAACATTACCGTTTTCGGAGAAGGGGACAGGAACTCCTTTGTTGTCGGTGAGACGGAAAGAAGGGCCGCAAACGGGACAGGCGTTGGGCTGGGCGTGAAAACGCCTGTCGGAGGGATCGTCATATTCCCTCTGGCAATCCGGACACATGGTGAATGTTCCCATGGTGGTGTTTTGACGATCGTATGGCGCTTGCTTAATAATTGTGTAGCGCGGACCGCAGTGGGTGCAGTTTGTGAACGGATACTGAAACCGGCGGTTTCCCGGTGATTTTGCTTCCCGGCTGCAGTCGGGGCATACGGAAAGATCCGGTGACAAAAGAGGCACGGATTGGGTCGGCAGTTCGCTGTCGGCGATCGTAAAACCTGTTTCGTGCAAATCGGGAATTTCCCGGACGAAAAGGGAATGGATTTCTGCATGAGCCGGTTTTTCCTTTTGCAGTTCAATCGTGAAATCTGCAAGGTTGTTCGGGTCGCCCTCCACTTCGATATGGACGCCGTCTGTCGCGTTCTTTACCCAGCCGGAAAGCGCATGCTTCGTTGCCAGCCTGTGAACGAACGGACGAAAGCCCACTCCCTGCACCATTCCCGTGATTCGTAGTTGGTTGCGCAAAACATTGCCTCCTACCGCATCCAATTGACTTACCCATATAGTACGATGAACCCTGCCCGAAACCCTTTTGTCAGGAAGCAGCCAGATCCTTTTGCAATCCAATATTTTGGAGCAAGGTGTTGTTATGCACGAAGTATCGGTAATACAAAGCCTGCTGGACCAGGTTCAGCGCTGTAGTGAAGAATATGGCCTTGTCAGGGTGACAAAAGTGATTGTGCGCATCGGCGACCAGGTCGGTATTTGTCACGATTCGCTCCGTTTTGCGTTTGAAGCGTGCAGTCCAGGGACTGTTGCCGAAAGCGCGGAATTCATTATTGAGAATATTGCCGGGCGAGCGCTCGATTTGCAGACGATTGAAGGAGATCAGGAGGAGACCGTTGATGAAAATTGATGTCAATCAGCGCATTCTTGGCGCACATGAAGAAATTACCGCACGCAACAGGCGCCTGCTTGCTTCGAAAAATATTGTCACGATCAATCTCATGGGATCGCCTGGCGCAGGAAAGACTTCGATTCTTGAGGGGATTCTGCCCTTGATCCGTCCTTCTTTGCGTGTTGCAGTCATCGAAGGCGACTTGTTTACGTCCAAAGATGCCGAACGCATTGCCGCGCAAGGGGTGCCTGCAGTGCAGATCAACACGCGGGGCGCCTGTCATCTGGATGGAAGCATGATTGAAAACGCAATCGAGCAGTTGCCTCTTGCAGACATCGATTTGTTGGTTATAGAGAATATCGGCAACCTTGTCTGCCCTGCCGAATTCGATCTGGGCGAGGACTTGCGGATTTGCCTCCTGAGCGTGACCGAAGGGGAGGATAAAGTGCCGAAATATCCGCTGATGTTCAAGGATGCGGATGTTGTGGTCCTGAATAAAATGGATTTGGTACCATATGTCGATTTTAAACTGGAAGAATTTTATCGTGACCTGAGGCTATTGAATCCATCGACGACCATTTTTGAGGTTTCCTGCAGAAATTCCGTCGGACTGTCTGAACTGGCAAGATGGATTGAGCGGGAAGCCGTTGTGAAAAAGAGCAGGCAGAAGGAGAACGGACCATGTGTATAGGAATCCCGGTTCGACTGGTGGAAAGGGATGAGTACAGCGGGATCGGGGAACTTGAAGGCGTGCAGCGCCGCATATCCCTCGCCCTGGTCCCGGAGGCCCGGATTGGTGATTATATCCTGGTACATGCCGGATGCGGGATGCAGGTGATTGATGAGCAGGCGGCGGCGGAGACGCTGGAATTGTTAAGGACTCTTGAAAATGAAACATATTGACGAGTTTCGCAGTGTCGCGCTGACAAAACCGATTGTGCAGAAATTACGGGACGCGGCAATGCGCCCGATGAAAATCATGGAAGTCTGCGGAACGCATACGATGTCAATTTTCCATAATGGCATCCGGGAGATGATACCGGCGGAAATCAGTCTGGTTTCCGGACCCGGTTGCCCGGTCTGCGTTACACCGCAGGGCTATATCGATGAAGCCGCACGCCTTGCGCAGCAAAAAGATGTGATCATAGGCACTTTCGGCGATATGCTGCGGGTGCCGGGGAATCACACTTCGCTGCTGCGGGAAAAGGCAGCGGGACATGATATCCGGATTCTATACTCTCCGCTTGATGCAGTGGAGATTGCAGCTGCAAATCCGCGGAAAAAAGTGGTATTTTTGGGCGTAGGGTTCGAAACAACGGCTCCGGTTGTGGGTCTTACGATTTTGGACGCAGTAAAAAGGGGTATTGAAAACTACAGTGTGTTTTCCGCCCATAAACTGGTTCCTCCAGCCATGGCGGCTTTGGCTGACGATGTGGAGCTGCAGCTGGATGGGTTTCTCTGTCCCGGGCATGTCAGCACGGTCATCGGGATGCAGCCGTATCGGTTTTTGGCTGAAAAACACAAACTTCCCGCCGTGATTGCCGGATTTGAAGTTGCCGACATTCTGCATGGCCTGCTGATGCTTGCGGAAATGATTCGGCAGGAGAAGCCGGACGTTGTAAACGGATATCCCCGTGCGGTCGCTGATGCAGGAAACCCAAAGGCTCTGGAAATCCTGAATCAGGTTTTTGTTCCGTGTGCAAGTGTCTGGCGCGGATTGGGGGTCATTTCCGACTCGGGATTGCAGATACGCCCGGAATATGAGCGCTTTGATGCTGCACGGATTTTTGGACTGGACGGGACAGACCGGTCGGTCCCGAATGGGTGCATTTGCGGCGAAATCCTGCGGGGAAGAAAGACTCCGCCGGAGTGCCTGCTGTATAAAAAGAGCTGCACGCCGCAGACCCCGGTTGGAGCCTGCATGGTTTCCACAGAGGGGACCTGTGCCGCATACTACAAGTATCATGTTGAATAGGGAGGGCTTATGGATTTCGTAACTCTTGCGCATGGGTCCGGCGGCAGCCTCACCGGCGCTTTGATACAAGATCTGTTCCGCAGACGCTTTGCGAACGCATTTCTCGACGAGGCGCATGATGCGGCGCGCCTGCCCCAGGTTTCTGGAAAACTGGCGTTCACTACCGATTCCTATGTAATCAATCCGCTCCTCTTCCCAGGCGGCGACATCGGGAAACTGGCGGTATGCGGCACTGTGAACGACCTGGCTATGAGCGGCGCACGGCCCCTGTACATCAGCTGCGGTTTTATTATCGAAGACGGCCTGCCGTTTTCCCTGCTGGAAACGGTGGTGATGTCGATGGCGGCCGCCGCGAAAGAAGCCGGGGTCATGATCGTGACAGGCGACACGAAAGTGGTCAACCGGGGAGCTGCCGACAAACTGTTCATCAATACTGCCGGAATCGGAGAAATCCCTGCGGGAATCGATATTTTCGGCGGCAATGCGCGACCGGGGGATGCGGTGGTCGTCAGCGGTACGCTGGGTGATCACGGGGCGGCAATCATGGTTGCGCGGGAGCAACTGGGATTGTCAAGCACGCTGGAGAGCGACTGCGCTCCGCTCGGCGGACTGGTTGCCGAAATGCTGGCCGTATGCCCGGATATCCGCGTGCTCAGGGATCCTACTCGGGGAGGAGCGGCAACCGCGCTGAATGAAATCGCAATGCAGAGCCGGCTGGGAATTGAAATCGATGAGGAAAGCATCCCGGTAAAGCCGGCAGTCCGGGGGATATGCGAGATCCTGGGGCTGGACCCGATGTATCTGGCCAACGAAGGAAAACTGATCGCCCTTGTGCCTGACGGAGAGGCTGGCGCCGTATTGAAGGCAATGCAGCGTCATTCTTATGGAAAAGACGCTGCGATTATCGGCCGGACCATACCGCAGACTTCGGGCAGGCTGGTGATGCGGACTCCGTATGGCAGCCGGCGGATTCTTGATATGATGGTTTCCGATCCCTTGCCACGAATTTGCTGAACAGGAAGGAGCGATACTTATGTGCAGGACCTGCGGTTGCGCCGAAGGTGCAACGATGCAGCTTGAGCTTCATGTGAAAAAAGACGGCGTGCAAGATGGGCTGCAATCCCTATACGTCCGCTTGATGGGGGCTCCGGGAGTGTTGCATGTGAAGGTGGACGAGAGCTCGGGACAGGTGTTGGCTGACTACAGTCCGCAAAAAACTTCGCGGCAGGATATTGAAACCCTGGTGACGGGATGCGGGTATGAAGTGACCGGCGCGGAAGTTCGCGAACCGGAGCACCGGCATGGAGTGGTTGCCTTAATCAAACGGGTTTTTGGCAAATAATGGGTAGCGCTGACTGGAGGAATCTGCATGTCGTATCAATACGATATTCTGCTGAAAAACGGAACCGTTGCAGATTATGCAACTGATCGGGAAGAACTGCTGGACTTGGGGATACAAGGCGGAAAAATTGTCGAAATCGCCCCGGATTTGAACCCGACGCTTGCGCGTGAAGTTTTTGACGTTTCCGGGCAGCATGTCGTACCTGGAATCATTGACATTCATACCCATTTTTCCGATTGGATCGGCGGCAGGTATGGCCATAAAATGATGGCGAAGGCAGGAGTGACTACTGCCCTTGATATGGCGGGGCCGGTCGAGGGTGTATGGGATTTGGCCCGGGATTACGGAACGGGCCTGAACATAGCCAGCATCGAATTTGTTCGTCCGGAACATACTGTTGCAGATACCGATCCGGGAAATGCAGAACTGCAGTTGCTGTTGGACCGTTGTCTGAAGCAGGGAGCAATCGGCCTCAAGCTGTTGGGGGGACACTATCCGTTGACGATGGGGGCGACTGCACGGGCTATTGAACTTGCAAACCGAAATAAAGCCTATATCGCATTTCACTGCGGAACTTTGCATAACGGATCGAATATAGACGGTTTTTTGGATGCTGTGGAGCTGGCCAACGGGAACTCCCTGCATATTGCACATATCAACAGTTATACCCGTGGTCTCAAACGACCCTATATGACAGAGGTTGAGGAAGCGTTGACCGCACTGGTCAAGAATCCGGCGATACGTTCCGAATCGTATCTTTCTCCCATGAACGGAACCAGCGCCAAATGTTCGCAGGGTGTACCGGAAAGCCTGCAGACGCAAACCAATCTGTCCATGGGGGGATTTGACAGAACGGAACTCGGCTTCGAAGAAGCGATCCGGGGGGGCTGGGCTCATATTAACATGGAAGAG
>CAZXCC010000044.1:0-16048 GCA_964638945.1 uncultured Veillonellaceae bacterium
GCGGGGCCGAGCGCGTGGCTGAGGTGGCGGCCCGGTTCACCCTTGACGCCATGCCCGGAAAACAGATGGCGATTGACGCAGACCTGAATGCCGGATTGATCAATGATGCGGAAGCCCGGACCAGACGCCGGAATATCCAGCGGGAAGCCGATTTTTACGGAGCCATGGATGGCGCAAGTAAATTTGTCAAAGGCGATGCGATTGCCGCAATCGTCATTATTGTAGTAAATATTCTCGGTGGATTCATCATCGGCATGGTGCAGCGTGATATGTCGGTTTTACAGGCATTACAGACATATACCCTGCTGACTGTCGGCGAAGGATTGGTCAACCAGATTCCGGCACTGCTTATCTCCACGGCTACAGGCCTCGTGGTGACCCGGGCTGCCTCTGAAGAGAATCTGGGGCATGATCTGGCTGCACAACTTCTGGCTCATCCGAAAGTATTTTTTCTTGTCTCAGGGGTGTTGTCTTTTCTTGGTCTCATCCCAGGGTTGCCAACCATTCCATTTTTCGCACTGGCTTTGATTATCGGCGGTATGGGATATGTATTGATGAAAACGGAAAAAACCGCCGAGGAGACCGCGGTTACCGAACAGGAAGAAAAAGAACGCGAAGAAGTCCGCAAACCGGAAAATATTATTTCACTCTTGCAAGTTGATCCAATCGAATTGGAAATTGGTTATAGTCTGATTCCGTTGGTTGATGTCGCTCAAGGCGGTAATTTGCTGGATCGCGTGGTTATGATTCGCCGGCAATGCGCTCTGGAAATGGGAATTGTGGTGCCGACAATCCGGATCCGAGATAATATTCAACTAAAACCTAATGCGTATGTCATAAAAATAAAGGGAATTGAGGTTGCCAAGGGCGAATTAATGCTTGATCACTTCTTGGCGATGAACCCAGGTACAGTAACCGAAGAAATCCCGGGAGAAGATACGGTGGAGCCTGCGTTTGGCCTTCCGGCAGTCTGGATTCATGAGGCATACCGTGAACGGGCTGAACTATCCGGTTATACTGTGGTTGATCCGATTTCTGTTCTGGCCACGCATTTGACGGAAGTGGTCAAGAGCCACTGTGACGAATTACTCGGTCGTCAGGACGTGCAGACACTGATTGACTCAGTGAAGCAGGATCATCCGGCAGTTGTTTCCGAACTGGTACCTTCGATGCTGTCTGTTGGGGACATTCAGAAAGTATTGGTATGTCTGCTCAAGGAAAGAGTATCCGTCAGGGACCTTGTTACAATTATGGAAACCTTGGCTGATTCGGCCGCTTTCACGAAAGACCCCGAGATTCTTGGCGAGTATGTCAGACGGGCTTTATCGCGAAACATCTCAAGACAATATGTTCAGAACAATGTCATGACCTGCATTACCCTGGAGCCGCAGACGGAAAACCTGATTGTTGGTTCGGTGCAGCACTCTGATCGGGGAAGTTTTGTAACGCTGGACCCCAACTCTCTGCAACTTTTCATTGCCAGTCTTTCCAATGAATTGCAGAAACTTACTTCGGCAGGGTTCCATCCGGTGCTCTTGACCAGCCCGGCTTCGAGGCTTTATGTTCGAAAACTTACTGAACGTATTGCCCCCAATCTCGTGATTTTGTCTTTTGCCGAGCTGGAAAGTACGATCGATGTTCAATCCGTGGGGATGGTGAAGATATAATTGAAAGTCAAGACTTACAGGGCGCCTACGATGGCGGAAGCCTTGGCCGAAGTGAAAAATGATCTTGGTTTGGACGCAGTGATATTGCAAACACGTCGCCTGCGCCAGGGTGGATTTCTGGGTATGATGGCCACTGAAATTATTGAGGTTACCGCAGCGATTGATCCGGATGCAGTGAAGGCTAAAATACCGCCAGCACCTGTTCAGCAAGAAATTGTCAAGCCTACGCAGGCAGAAGATCCCAAGTTGATGGCAGTGCACTGGGAATTGGCCAATATGCGCAAAACACTGGAAACAGCTCTGGCTTCAATGAAAATGCATCAGGAGCCAGTTGCTTCAGCAGCTGATACAACCGGTTTACAACTGTTGGCATGGGCCAGGCGGAATGATATCGAACAGGAAACTGCGGAAGCCCTGCTGAAGGGAATCGCCGACCCAGGCGCCATTATCCGTGAAAACTGCAATACCCTGCTGCGTGGCCGTATCCTGTCCTATCTCAGCAATACGGCAGGGATCGTGGTCCGTCCCGGATACTGCAAAACTGTTGCATTGGTTGGTCCGACGGGAGTCGGAAAAACAACAACCGTAGCCAAGTTGGCAGCAAATTTTGCCCTGCGGGAGAAATTTCGGGTTGCGCTCGTCACAGCCGATACGTACCGCATTGCAGCAGTAGAGCAGCTGAAAACGTACGCGGATCTGATTGGAATTCCCATTGAAGTCATTTATACTCCGCAAGAACTGAAAAGCGCGCTATACAGACATCAGGACAAACAACTTGTTTTGATAGATACAGCCGGTCGTAGCCCGGCAAATCAGCCACAGATGGTTGAACTGGAAAATTTGTTGTCAGTGGATTCATCCATTGAAAAACATCTGGTTTTAAGTGCAACAACCAAGTTCACGGAGTGCCTTGATGCGGTTCGCCGATTCAAAGCCTCCAACCCGCAGAGATATCTGTTTACAAAGATTGATGAAGCATGTAATCTGGGAACGTTGCTCAGTCTTATGCACCATGATCCCAAACCCTTATCCTACATCACCACCGGTCAGAATGTTCCCGATGATATAGAGCTTGCGGATCCCGAGCGATTGACGAATTTGATGTTAAGGGGCGGAATATGAACGACCAGGCAGATAAACTCCGCCAACTGAATGAAATGTCAGGTACGGCGCGTAGCGCAGTACTTAAGCCGTTGCAGACCAAAGCGCGGGTTATAACCGTGACCAGCGGTAAAGGCGGAGTTGGCAAAACCAATTTTACGATTGGACTTGCCCTGGCTTTTGCACGGATGGATAAGAAAGTGATGGTAATTGACGCTGACCTGGGATTATCGAACGTGGATGTGCTGTTGGGATGTTCGCCTCCCGGTAATCTTTTTCAGGTTTTGCAAAGCGGTTATTCGCTGAACGACGTGGTCGCGGACGGTCCGCTGGGCATCAAGTTCATCTCAGGCGGTTCCGGCATATATGACCTGTCGAACCTGTCTGATGCCCAATTGCATTATTTTATGAATCAGATTGGTCAATTTGACGCCTGGGCCGATATAATACTGATTGATACAGGCGCAGGTCTGAATCGTACGGTGTTAAATTTTGTCATGGCGGCTGATGAAGTAATCATTATGACGACTCCGGAACCGACATCCGTCACAGATGCTTATGCGATGATTAAAACCTATGCCACGCATCGTGGAGCTTCGCCTGTCAGGCTTGTTGTAAACAGGGTGCGTGAGATGGTGGACGGTGAAGGAGTAGTTAATAAACTGGGCAAGGTGTCTCAACGGTTTTTGGGGCTTTCTGTTTCCAGTCTCGGTTTCATATTTGAAGACAGACAGGTCCAAAAAGCGGTTGCCAGCCAGGTTCCTCTTTTGATCGCTTATCCCGACAGTATTGCGGCAAGGTGCATCGACAGGATCGCCCATGCGTTGTTGTATGGCGAGACAGCGCCGGTGGCGCGGGGAATCCGTGGACTCTTCCAGCGTTTGCTGGCCAGGGGGTAGGCACTATACTTTACCAAAAAATGATTCGGATTAACCAACGCATTGAGATAATTGTCGAAGACGAGGAAACGGCAAATTTGTACCACAGCCGTATTGAAGAAGTGGCGGACGATCATTTGCTGCTGGCTATGCCAAGCTATCGTGGCCTGCCGATTCTGTTGATTCCGGGGATGGAGATTCTCGTGCGCTTTATTCAGGATGGCGCAGTATATCAATTTAAATCGGTATATCGCGACAAACAGCGCGATCCCATTCCAGTCTGGGTCGTAAGTCCGGCTTATGAAATTACAAAAATTCAAAGGCGTTCGTTTTATCGATTGGAAACCTACCTCCCCGTTACCCTGCAGCTTGAGAAGGAACCGGTAGCAGAAGCTGCACAGGCTGTCATTTTGAATCTGCAAACAAAGGATATCAGTGGCGGCGGGGTGCGCGTCATCAGCAAAACTCTATTTGAACCCGGCACGGAGGTGCTGCTAGAGCTGACATTGCCAGGCAAGCTGACGGTTCACACTAAGGGCAAAGTAGTTCGTTCTGAGCCATCTGCGCCTGAAAGTTCCATTCACTGGATCAGTATAGAATTTATCGATATTGATGAGCATGACCGCAAAAAAATCATCAGTTTTGTATTTCACAAACAACTGGAGCAAAGATAATCGTTTGCTGAGTCTTTGATAATTACAGGGGGGGTTGCAGTTGATTCGGTTACTGGTCGTTGATGATTCTGCGTTTATGCGGAAAGTTCTTTCTGATCTGTTCAAAAATGAATCTGATTTTGTGGTAGTCGATGTGGCGAGAAACGGTGTTGAGGCTGTGGAAAAAGTGGTGCAGCACTCGCCGGATGTCGTTACTTTAGATATTGAAATGCCGTTGATGGATGGCTTGACAGCTTTGGAAAAAATAATGAGTGTCAAACCGACACCTGTCGTGATGGTCAGTAGCCTGACCAAAGCAGGTGCGGATGCGACCATAAGGGCTTTAAGTCTGGGGGCGGTTGATTTCGTGGCAAAAACAGCAGGCGCAATTTCTCGGATAGATGAGATTTCCAATGAGTTGTTGCAAAAGTGTCGTGCTGCGTCAAAGGTTAGTGGGATCAGATTGCAGACATCAGCTCCAAAACCTTTGGTTATGAAGGCAGGAACGGGTTTTCAGCCTGTTAAACCTACTCCTGCAGTCCAAGTGGAAAAAATTGCATCGACTCCAACCATAATCCCACCTATAACCGGCGTGAGCGACTGGATTGTGGCGATTGGGACTTCGACGGGGGGACCGCGCGCACTGCAGGAAGTTTTGACAAAACTTCCCGGCAACCTGCCCTGCCCAACGATTGTTGTGCAACATATGCCGCCGGGATTTACCCGGTCGCTTGCGGAACGCCTGAACACATTGTGTGCTCTGAATGTCAAAGAAGCGGAAGATAATGACAGATTGGTCGCTGGAACGGTTTTCGTTGCGCCGGGAGATTTTCACCTCACCATCCGCAGGGAGGGCGGTGCTGTCTTTGTAAAACTTAACAAAGACCCTGCGATCGGTGGACTTCGCCCTGCAGTTGATCCGATGATGGTTTCTGTCGCTGAAGTATATGGGTCACGAACAGTGGGAGTCATTTTGACAGGGATGGGACACGATGGAGCAGTGGGAATCAAGGCAATCAAGAAAATTAACGGGCTGACCATTGCCGAAGACCAGTCAACCGCCGTTGTTTTTGGTATGCCGAAGGCGGCAATCGAAGTGGGAGCCATCGATACGGTTCTGCCATTGCCTCAGGTGGCGGATGGCATTATGCAGTGTCTGAAGAAAGGGGGACTCAAGTAAATGGATGTGAACCAGTATCTCGGAATTTTTCTCGAAGAAGCGCGGGAACATTTGCAGACATTGAATCGATGCCTTTTGGATTTGGAACATGATCCGAATGATTTGCATGTCCTGGATGAAATTTTTCGCAGTGCCCACACGATCAAAGGGATGTCGGCCACGATGGGATATGCGGAGATTGCGGAATTGACGCATGAAATGGAAAATGTGCTTGATCTGTTGCGCAAAGGGACTCTGAAGGCACATGCCGAAATTATTGATACCTTGTTTCAATGTGTGGATCGTTTGGAACAGCTCGTGGAAGATGTGGCAAACGGTCGAAGTGGTGGTGTCGATGTATCGGAGCTTTCCAAACATCTGGCTGCCATTGCAAAAGGGGAAATGCAGCCAGCCGCAGCCAAGCCAGCGGCTCCTGTCACAGAAGAAGCCGCTGTCAATCAGATTGCTTTGAATGAAACGGAAGCGCAGCTGGTGAAGACGGCAACAGCACAGGGAATGCGTGTTTATGATCTGAAAATAGCTATTCGTCCGGGAACTTTGCTTAAATCAGTCCGGGCATACATGGTGATGAAGGCCTTCGATGAAATGGGCGATGTGATCAAAACAGATCCAGTGGTGGAAGAACTGGAAAAAGATAATTTTGGCAATGAATTCAACGTTTTGCTCGTGACTGATCTTGACATGGAGAAGGTTCAGGAAACGATTCTTTCGATTGCAGAAATAGACACCGTTACGGCGCAGATATGCGGCGTAACGCCAGCAACTGGAGGAGAGACGGCAACATCTGCTGCTGTTCCCGAAGTGGAACAACAGAAGGAATCTGTGACTGCTGCTGCCTCTGCCGGTCCTGTTCCCGAGAGTAAAGCTGTTTCTGGTGCACCTGCGGCGTCTGCTGCCGATAAAAAAGTGAAAGGCCCGCAATTATTGCGTGTGGATGCGGAAAAACTTGATTCGTTGCTTAATTTGGTCGGCGAATTGGTTATCAACAAAACACGTCTGCAACAGATCGGTTTATCGAATCAATTGCTCGAACTCAGTGAGGCGATTGAACAAATGGACCGTGTTACCACAGATTTGCAGAGTGTGGTAATGAAACTGCGAATGGTTGCAGTCGGGCAGGTATTCAATCGTTTTCCGCGAATGGTGCGCGATCTTTCGCATGGTCTGGGCAAAGAGATCAACCTGATCATCCAGGGGGAAGAAACGGAACTGGACCGGACTGTTATCGACGAAATCGGCGATCCATTGGTCCACTTGCTGCGAAATTCCATTGACCATGGAATTGAAAAACCGGCTGAAAGGGTGGCGGCAGGGAAGAACCCTGTCGGGGAATTGCGGCTTATTGCCAGACATGAAGGCAATAATGTCATGCTGATGGTCTCTGATGACGGCAAAGGGCTAAAACCGGAAGTGCTCAAGCAGAAAGCCCTGGAAAAGGGTCTTGTGACCAAGGCAGAGCTTGATGTCATGGAAGAAAATGATATCATGAGGCTGATCTTCCTGCCTGGTTTTTCTACTGCGGAAACAGTAACGGACGTATCGGGAAGAGGCGTCGGCATGGATGCCGTTCGCAATAAAATAGAAGCTCTGGGTGGACTATTGGAGCTGGAATCAAAGGCAGGGCAGGGTACCAAGGTGAAAATTCGTCTGCCGCTGACCTTGGCAATCATTCAGGCGCTGCTTGTTCGAATCTGTGAGGAAACCTATGCCATTCCACTTGGCTCCATCGATAGCACGATTAACATTATGCCGGAAGATATCAGGACGATTCAGCAGCAGGAAGTCATCCTTCTGCGGGGACAGATCATTCCTTTGGTGCGTCTTGGAAACAGACTGGGCGTCATCGGATCCGGGGAGCTGAATCCGGAACAGGAACTGTTTGTGGTTATCGTGCAGTCAGGCGACCATCGGATCGGTTTGCTGGTTGATGCATTGGTGGGGCAACAGGAAATTGTCATAAAATCACTGGGTAAACTACTGACGGGAATCAAGCAGATTGCCGGCGCCACGATTCTTGGCGATGGACAGGTTGTGCTGATTCTTGATGTGAATGCGCTTGGATGATGAGGAGGGTTAGTTATGGCAGATGTTGAGACAATCAACGATGAACTTAAGCTTATCGTTTTTAAACTGGGTCGCGAAGAGTACGGTTTAGATATACTTCGTGTGCAGGAAATCAAGCGTTTGATGAAGATCACGCGGGTTCCGTCGACTCCTTCTTTTATCAAGGGCGTAATCAATTTGCGCGGCAGCGTTCTTCCGGTCATAGATTTGCGGACACGCTTAAATCTGCCGGAGAATGAACTTACAGATGCAGCACGCATTGTCGTGGTTCTGATCAACGAAAATATTGTCGGCTTTATAGTGGATGAAGTGGTTGAAGTCACCACGATGAGCAGGGAAAATATTGAGGCAGCCAATTCCCTGTCCAGCGGTATTTCTGCAGAGTACTTCAGCGGCATAGCCAAGGCCGAGAACCGGCTTTTCATATTGTTGAACCCGGAGAACATTGTGAATATGGCACAAGGGTGAGGTGATAGTTTTGGAAAAGGATGAAGTTCTCTCGCTTTCGCCCATGCAGCTGGATGCATTGCGTGAAATCGGCAACATTGGGGCTGGGAACGCAGCAACTGCGTTGTCCCAGATTATTAACCGCAAAATTGATATGTCCGTGCCGCGGCTCAATATTTTGCCTTTGAGCGAAGTCCCTGATGTGGTCGGGGGAGCTGACACCATGGTTGCAGGTGTATATCTGCGGGTGTTCGGGCCGGCGCCAAGCAGCATTTTGTTTTTGTTGCCGCGAGATAGCGCTTTCACGCTTGTTGATATGGCGATGGGGAGAGAGCGGGGAACCACCCAGGTTCTGAATGCGATGGATGAATCTGCATTGATGGAAATCGGCAATATTCTTGCTGGGTCTTTTCTGAACGCGTTGTCTTATTTTACAAAAATGACCATGTTGCCGTCCTTGCCTGCTTTAGCAATGGATATGGCGGGAGCGATTCTCAGTGTGATTTTGATTCAACTGGGGCAAGTGGGAGACTATGCATTGGTGATTGAAACGGAATTTGCTACGGAAGACGATGGTGTGAGGGGGCACTTCTTCCTGATTCCGGATCCCGGTTCACTCGGCGTTATTCTTGGTACTTTAGGGGTGAATGAATAATGCCGGAACTAATTAAGGTAGGCATGGCTGACCTTAAAGCAGGCAAAAGTCCGGACAGTATCATTTCATACGGACTTGGCTCTTGCGTGGGCATTGCATTGTATGATGCGCAGACAAAAATTGGCGGTCTCGCCCATATCATGCTTCCGGACAGCACCCAGGCGCGTGCTACGGATAATCAGGCCAAATTTGCCGATACCGCGCTACCGGTTCTTCTCGATCAACTTATCGGCATGGGAGCGGCAAAAAGCCGGATTACCGCGAAAATTGCCGGCGGTTCCCAGATGTTCAGCTTCGTTCAGGCTACTGACATCATGCGCATCGGTGACCGCAATTCAGAAGCTGTGAGAGCAGTATTGAAAAATTTGTCCATAAAACTTTTGGCGGAAGACGTTGGAGGAAATTATGGACGAACAGTAGAGTTGATGCTTGATACAGGAGTTTTTGTCATAAAAACAGTGGACAAGGGCGAGAAGAAGCTGTAGTCGTTCACGGCGACTGCGCTTTGGAGGTGAGGCAGATACAGTCCGTGGATATTGATGCATTGTGGGTAGCTTATCAGAATGAACGTTCGCCGGAGACAAGGGAAAAACTGATCAATCACTACCTTCCGCTGGTTAAAGTGGTTGCAGGTCGTATCGCTATGGGTATGCCTCAGTACGTAGATCGGGAAGATCTGATCAGCAACGGTTATTTCGGTTTGCTTGAAGCCTTGGAGCGCTTCGACCCCAAAAGAGGATTCAAGTTTGAAACCTATGCGGTCGTGCGAATCCGGGGAGCAATTCTGGATGCAATCAGGGCGCAGGACTGGATTCCTGTGTCGGTCCGACAAAAAGCCAGAAGTTATACGCATGTTTTGGCTGAATTGGAACAACAATTGGGCAGGTCGGCAAGTGATGAAGAGATTGCCGCAGCCATGAATATGAATTCCCAGGAGTTTAGCCATTTTCTTGGACAATTACAAGCGACAACCATTATGCCGCTTGAAGATTATACGCGCAGCGAGACAATTTCTGATTCTGCGGAAAGTCCGAGTGAACATGTCGAGATTGGCGAAGTGAAAGAAACTCTGTCTGCATCGATTGACAAACTGCCGGAAAAAGAAAGAATCGTAGTGGCGCTTTACTATTACGAGGGACTGACACTGAAGGAAATAAGTCTGGTATTGAAACTCTCCGAGGCGAGGATATCCCAGTTGCATACAAAGGCGATTTTTCGTTTGCGAGGGGCACTGGCAAGGATCAAGTCCAGCCTGCTGTAACCTGAATAAGCAAAAGGAGAGCAATAGATGGAATCAATGAACGGTGATTTTTCAATCCAGGTTCGTGATGATGGCGTTTTTTTGGTGGTTACTCCGCCGGACGCCGATGGAAAGCCGATCGAAGTCGGTCAGGTTCTTGATGCGCTGGCAGAGCGCAAGCTGACGGATTATGACCGTGCGACTGTTGAAGATGCAGTTCGTCAAAAAAACGGAAATCCGGTGAAAATTGCCGAAAAATCCAGTGGTAGAATAAAAGCCGAAATCAGTGTCGTTGTTTCCCGTGACCGCATGGAGGCTTTTCTTCAGATTGATTTGCCGGAAGGCGCCGCAAAACCGGATATAGACACTGTGATGAATAAGATGCGTGAAGTTGGGGTTACATACGGCATATTGACAGAATCGGTCGCTTTAGCCCTGCGTCAACCAGGTCTGCGGGTACTATGCGCAAGGGGAACACCGGCGGAAAATGGAACTGACGCAAAAATACAGGCTCTTGTGGATCTTTCAAATCAGGGTAAGCCGGCTGAACTTGCTGATGGCAGCGTGGATTTTAAAAATATCAACATGTTTACCGATGTGGCAAAAGGACAGGTCGTTGCAGAAAAAATACCGGCAACCCGCGGTGTTCCCGGTTCGGATGTGTTGGGAAATCCTGTTCCTCCCCGACCGGGTAAAGACTTACTGTTTCAACATGGAGCAAATCTGCTGGTGGAGGAAAATGTAAGGCTCGTTGCGGCAGTTGGCGGAAATCTGGTCATTCAAGGCAATAAAATGTCTGTATCCCCGATATTGCAGATCAATAGTGATGTGGATCTGGCTACGGGAAATATAGAGTTTTCCGGCGATGTTGTAATCAAAGGGTCCGTTCAGGAAGGTTTTAGTGTCAAAGCCGGGGGAAATGTTGACATTGCAGGTGTTGTGAGCGGCGGTTCCGTTCAGGGAACAAATGTTGCAGTACGTCTGGGAATAATGGGAATGAATAGAGGCAAAATATCAGCTTCCGGCAACGTGGTTGCAAAATTCATCGAAAATGCGACAGTGGAAGCCGATCACGATATTTTGGTCAATGATGTGGTATTGCATAGCCATCTCAGTGCCGGAGGAAAAATCCACGTCGATGGAAAACGGGGACAGATTGTTGGCGGCGTGGCGGCGGCAGGCGATGAGATCATTGCAAAGACGGCAGGCACGACATCAACGATTGACACGGAACTGCAGGCCGGAGTGAATCCCAAACTGAGGGAAGAATATTTCCGGCTGCGCAAGGAAATCAAACCTATGGAAGAATCTCTGGATCAGCTGCAGAAAGGCCTGGCAAGGTTGCGGTCCATTGATCAGAATCTTTTGCCTCCGGACAAAAAAGAAATGATGCTGAAACTGACGCGAGCCCAATTCAGCGCCATGGGACAGGTGGAAACGGCGCGGAAACGCCTGTGCGAGCTCGAATCCGCCCTCGAGGAATTGCGGGGCGGCCAGGTACGGATTTCCGATTATGTTTATCCCGGTGTAAAAATCGTAATTGGTTCTTTAGTGAAGCCGGTTCAGGAAACAGCGCGCTATATCACTTACTATGCCGATGCTGGCGACATAAAAATTCGTCCGTTCAAATAACCCTGTTGGATTCGTACTCGGGATTCGGGCCCAAACCACAGAAAGCGTGGTGAGCAGTGTTGAACATTCGGCCGATAGACCTGCAGGTTATTATTCCGCGTGCAACAGATGCTGCAAAAGTAGCGGCCGTGAATGATCGTCAGGCTGTCACACAACAACAGCAAATTGCGGAACATGCCAAACAAACGGCAAATGAAAAACAACATCAGGTTCAGACCGCATCTCCTGGAAATCCATCCGGAAAGGTTACCACGGAAGATCTGAACCAGGAAAATAAGCAGGAACAGCAAACATATGGAGAAACGGATGAAAAGCATGGCAAAGGCGGGCAGCCTGAGGATGAAGCCGCCCAAAAGCGTGCCCAAACGCCTCCAGATCCGATCCGGGGCCACACGATTGACATTAAAACCTGACAGGAGGACCCATGCTCACTGCTACGTTGACTATTTTGGCACTATTGGCGGCATCAGTTATTGTATGGTTCGGCTACCGCCGCACGCGTGTTCTTCAAAAGGTTTCAGGGCAGTTATCCGGGCCCGTGGAGCAGATGAAGGAACAATTGCTTTTGACGGCTGATTCCGCAATTGATCGACTGGATGGCAAAATGGCTCAGATGGAAATTTTGCTTTCTGAACTTGACCGGCGCAGTAATTTGCTTGCACAACAGAGTCAACGTCAGCAAGTGGCGCAGAACCAGCTTGAACAGCAACAGCAACAATTGACTCTTTGGTTTGTTCAACAACGGAAACAACTTGAGCAAGAGATTGCGTCTGCAAGAGCGATGCAGGAAAAAATTGCAGCGGTAGTACCGCACCCGATTCCTGTAATGGAAGTATCCCCTTCTGCCAGTCAGCTTTCTCCTGTATTTCAGACAACCGTATCCGGTGTCGCCCAACCTTCTGCCGGCCGGATAGCACCTGACAGGGTCAATGTTGTGCCGGCTGTTCAGCGACTGCAAAAAGTGAACAAAAATGTAGCGGATAGAGATGAACCGGCTGTTGACAAGCGGACCTTGATTCTGGAAATGGCGGAACAGGGGATGTCTGTTGAAGAGATTGCCAAGAAAATGAGCGTTGGCAAAGGTGAGGTCATGTTGCTGTTAAAATTGCGAAAGAAAGCAAATTCCTGAATAAAATAATGACTTGTTCTTAGTTGCAGAGTGTGTTAAAATACATTCTGACGTGTTAATGACACACGTAGCTGCCTGCCGTTGATCCTGTGCCGTGAAACAACGGTGCTAACGGGTTTTGGGCGCTACGGAGGAAAAACAGGAGGTGCGTTATGTCCGTTATTTCAATGAAACAGCTTCTGGAGGCCGGTGTTCATTTCGGCCATCAGACCAGAAGGTGGAACCCCAAAATGGCTCCGTATATTTTCACGGAGCGCAATGGCATCTATATCATTGATCTGCAGAAAACTGTCAGAAAAGTGGAAGATGCCTACAATTTTGTCCGCAGCATTTCCCAGGAAGGGAAGACCATGTTGTTCGTCGGAACAAAGAAGCAGGCTCAGGAAGCCGTCCGTGACGAAGCGTTGCGTTGCAACATGTACTATGTCAATGAGCGGTGGTTGGGTGGAATGCTGACCAATTTCCAGACCATTCAGCGCCGTGTGGCCCGTCTGCGTCAGTTGGAAGCGATGGAAGCGCAAGATTCTTTTGCAGGGTTGCCGAAAAAAGAAATTCTGCAATTGCGTCATGAAATGGAACGTCTGCAAAAATTCCTCGGTGGTATCAAAACCATGAATAAGTTGCCAGGCGCTTTGTTTGTCATTGATCCCCGCAAAGAAGATATTGCCGTCCAGGAAGCCCGCAAATTGGGTATCCCTGTTGTTGGCATCGTCGATACCAATTGCGACCCTGATTTGATTGATTATGTCATCCCTGCAAATGACGATGCGATTCGTGCAGTCAAACTGTTGACATCACGGATGGCTGATGCGATTTTGGAAGGACGTCAGGGAGAACAAATGGAACCGGAAGAAGAAGTCGCTGAATAATAGCGTTTTGCGCTTTCGCAGGAGGAATAGAATATGATATCGGCACAACAAGTTAAGGAATTGCGTGAAACTACCGGTGCTGGCATGATGGACTGCAAAAAGGCCCTCACAGAAACCGGTGGAGATATGTCCAAAGCTGTAGATTTTTTGCGTGAAAAAGGATTGGCTGCTGCTGCAAAAAAATCCGGGCGTATTGCGGCGGAAGGTTTGGTTGAGTCTTATATCCATGGTGCAGGACGGATCGGTGTTCTCATCGAGGTAAACTGCGAAACGGATTTTGTAGCTAAGACTCCGGAATTTCATGGGTTTGTGCGCGATCTTGCCATGCAGGTTGCAGCTTCGAATCCTGCATATCTGTCAAGACAGGAAGTACCGGCGGCGATTCTGGAGCATGAGCGGGAAGTTTTGAAAGCACAGGCTCTCAATGAAGGAAAACCGGCAAAAATTGTTGAGAAAATGGTTGACGGTCGGGTAGAAAAATTCTACAAGGACAATTGTCTGCTTGAACAAGCTTTTATCAAAGACCCGGACAAGTCAGTAACGGATATTATCAATGCACAAATTTCCAAGATTGGTGAAAATATTGTTGTCAGACGTTTCACCAGATACCAGCTCGGGGAAGGCATCGAGAAAAAATCCAGTGATTTTGCTGCTGAAGTGGCAGAAGCCGTAAAGAAATAAACCCAAATACAAAGAAATGTAAAGAGAGAACACCTGCGTGTTCTCTCTTTTTAGGAAGGAATTCAATTCACCTCGTAGAATAGATTAAAGAACGGGGGTTGTGCATTGGAACCAAAAGCATTCAAACGAGTTGTTCTAAAATTAAGCGGTGAAGCACTGGCTGGATCGAAAGGCTTTGGAATTGATCCGGTGATTGTGGATTCTGTGGCAAAACAAATTAAGGAAACAATCGCTCATGGATTGCAGGTAGCGGTTGTTGTCGGCGGCGGCAATATCTGGCGCGGTCTTTCCGGGAGCTCCGGCGGTATGGACAGGGCTACGGCGGATTATATGGGAATGCTCGCTACGGTTATAAATTCTCTTGCGTTGCAGGATGCTCTGGAACAGTGCGATGTGGATACAAGGGTTCAGACTGCCATTGAAATGCGGCAAATTGCAGAGCCGTATATACGACGCCGTGCGATAAGGCACCTGGAAAAAGGTCGCGTTGTCATATTTGCAGCAGGAACCGGCAATCCTTATTTTTCGACGGATACCACTGCAGCCCTGCGTGCGGCGGAAATAGAAGCCGATGTTATCCTGATGGCAAAGAAAAATGTGGATGGAGTATACGACAGCGATCCGCAACTCAATCCTACAGCGGTAAAATACGAAGAACTGCAATATCTGGAAGTGATTCAGAAGGGCTTGGGTGTCATGGACACAACTGCAACTTCTTTGTGTATGGATAACAATATTCCTATCATTGTATTTGGTATTGATGAGCCGGGAAACATTGTGAAAGCGGCTCTGGGACATTCCATCGGTACGGTAGTAGGAGGGAATTAATTATGCCAATCAAAGATGTGTATGTTTTACATGAAGAGAAAATGAAGAAGGCGATTGAAGTATTGCGGCGCGAATATGGCGCTTTGCGTGCCGGACGTGCCACTACGGGATTGCTTGATAAAGTGGTTGTTGAATATTATGGAGCGCAGTCACCGATCAACCAGGTGGCGAATGTTGCAGTGCCGGAGCCACGGACGATCGTGATTCAGCCATGGGATAAAAAAATGCTTCCAGTAATTGAAAAGGCAATATTAAAATCTGATCTCGGCCTGACGCCGAACAATGACGGATCCATCATCCGCTTGGTGCTGCCGCAGCTGACACAGCAACGCCGCCAGGAACTGGTGAAGGTCGTTCATAAGGTAGCGGAAGAAAGCCGTGTGGCAATTCGTAACCTAAGACGCGATGCCAATGATAACCTCAAAAAAATTGAAAAAGAAAAAACCGCTTCTGAAGATGAAGTCAAAAAAGCCCAGGAAGATATGCAGAAACTTACGGATAAGTATATCAAGGAAATCGACCAAATCATGGCAGCTAAAGAAAAAGAAGTCATGGAAGTGTGAGTTCTTGCAGGATGTGTTGATGGTACCGCTTGCCGCAGCGGCCCGAATTTTGACGGAAGCTGGAATACAGTTCCATGTTGTTGAAACTCGGCCCTGTTCCACTAAGTTCGTGTTAATGGGCGATTGCCAGTACGTACTTCGGCAAACTCTAGATCAAGGAATTTGCCATTTGGTAGTCGCGGCAAAGATGGGAAAGGAGGTGTAGGTTTAATTGTCTTATAAAATTACTGACCAATGTGTCGCGTGTGGTACTTGTGCTTCAACCTGTCCGGTTGGGGCGATCAAGGAAGGCACTCCCACATACGTGATAGCTGAAGACGTGTGCGTTGAGTGTGGGGCTTGTGCGGCGGTTTGTCCGGTATCCGCAATCGAAGCGCCTTGATTGAAACCCCCTCATCCGAGGGGGTTTCCCCTTAAGGGGAACGTGAAGGAGAGAACTACTTGGGAGTGAAATTCTGGCA
>CAZXCC010000045.1:0-15926 GCA_964638945.1 uncultured Veillonellaceae bacterium
CAATCAGCCCGGATATGGAAGTCTGCGAATCAACAGTCTGCAAAAGAGGAATATTCCTGTCAGCAAGTGCATCGACAAAACCTGCCATAACCCCGGGGACATCTCCCATTCCGCCACCAACGACAGACACTTTGGCACAGTTCATCACAATATCGAGATGATAGCCTGCTGCAGCCAATTGCTGCTGTGCAGTCGCACGATCATCATCCTGCACGGTAAACAGGACCTGCCCGGGAAGAATATTGATAAAATCGACATTAATACCGCACGCCGCAAGGATTTTAAATATTCGGGAACTATCCAGCCTCTGTCCTGCATCACACGATTGAACAGTAATCTGTGTAATATGTCTGACATAGGTAACACCTGTCGCCACACGGTCAGATATTTGTGTCTCACCAATATCAGCAATATTGGTCTGCGAGGTGATCAGCGTGCCTGGTGCATTGGAAAATGTCGATTTGACAATCAGCGGAATGTTCTTTTGCATCGCAAATTCCACGGCACGCGGGTGGATGACTTTCGCACCCTGATGCGCCAGCTGCGATACTTCCGCATAACTGATCTTGTCTAATATGTGAGCATGTGGCACCAGTCGCGGATCTGCCGTCATAATCCCATCGACATCGGTATAAATTTCAATGGCTTCCGCCTGTAGTGCTGCTCCCAGAGCAGATGCCGTAGTGTCACTACCGCCACGCCCCAGAGTAGTCAGGTCTCCATCCACCGTAATCCCCTGAAAACCGCATATAACAGGAATCCGTCCTGTGGACAGCGTGGTCCGGATACGGGCCGGGTCGACTTTCAGAATCCGTGCATTGCCATATTGGTCGTCCGTGATGATGCCAGCCTGCCCGCCTGTTAGTAATAATGCATCCAAACCGGCTCCCTGCAAAGTGGACGCCATGACTGCGGCGGAAATGATCTCACCGCAGCACATCATCATGTCCAATTCACGCCTTGCAACAAGCGTATTGGGTTCTCGAGCCACGCCAATCAGGGTATCGGTCGCATACGGTTCTCCTTTGCGCCCCATTGCCGATACCACAACCACTGGCTGAAAACCTTCGTCAATCGCATTGCTGATCTTCTCCACCACGCACTGACGGCTCTCTGCCGTGGCTACCGATGTTCCGCCAAATTTTTGCACCAATATGCGCATGGTTTCAATCTCCTACTACAGCAAATTTTCTTTAATCATCAGTTCTGCTATCTGCAGGGCGTTCAAGGCGGCCCCTTTGCGGATCTGATCACCTACCACCCAAAGGTTGAGACCATTCTTCACGCTGTTGTCTTCGCGAATGCGTCCAACAAACACTTCGTTCCGATTCGATGTAAAGAGTGGCATGGGGTATTCCATCTCAGCCGGATTATCCTGCACGATGACACCCGGGAAACCCGCCAGTAACGCTCTCGCTTCTGTTACGGAAAGTGGCGCTTCCAGCTCCAGGTTAACGGATTCGGAGTGGCTGCGGAAAACCGGTACACGGATTGTTGTGGCTGTAATTGCCATATTGGGCACATCCATGATTTTCCGGGTTTCATGGACCATTTTCATTTCTTCCTTGGTGTATCCGTCATCCAGGAACACGTCAATTTGCGGCAATAGATTGAACGCAATCTGATAATGTTTCGGCAAGCTGGCGCTTGGCAGAATGTTGGCTTCAACCGGCCGGCCTTCACTGATTGCCTTGACCTGGTTCGTCAGTTCGTCAATCCCTTCTTTTCCTGCTCCGGAAACGGCCTGATACGTCGATACGACTACCCGTTTGATGGGAGTTTTGTCATGAATCGGTTTCAAAGCCATAACCATAATAATCGTTGAACAGTTCGGATTGGCAATGATGCCCTTGTGCTTGCGGACGGCCGCCGGATTCACTTCCGGTACAACAAGAGGCACTTCCGGATCCATCCGGAACGCACTGGAATTGTCGATAACCACGGCGCCGGCTTTTACGGCATGCGGGGCAAACTCTTTGCTGGCTGCCCCACCGGCGAACAATGCAATATCAATACCCGCAAAAGATGCCGGCGTAGCCTCTTCCACCGTGTATTCCCTACCTGCTACCATAAGTTTTTTGCCTGCAGAACGGGCAGATGCAAGCAACTTCATTTCCGCAAACGGAAAATTCCGCTCTTCGATCAGATTGATAAACTCCTGTCCAACTGCGCCGGTTGCACCTAAGATTGCAACATTATACTTTTTCATTCCAAGCTCCTCCTCTACTCTCCCAATAACTGATCAAGACCTATAACCAAGCCCTTGCGGCCGACAATCTTTTTACAGGCAAGCACGACACCAGGCATGAATGATTCACGCGAAATGGAGTCGTGCCGAATAGTTAGAATTTGCCCCAAACCGCCGAAAATCACTTCCTGATGGGCAACATAACCAGGGAGCCTGACGCTGTGAATCCGCATTCCCTCATACTCTGCACCTCTGGCTCCGGCAATTTTTTCTTCCTCGTCAGGATGTCCCTGACGAACTGCTTTGCGCTGGGAAGCGACCATTTGCGCTGTAAGCATGGCTGTTCCCGAGGGCGCGTCCAGTTTCTGATCATGGTGCATTTCAATGATTTCGCAATGAGGCAGGTAGCGGGACGCCTCTTTTGCAAACTGCATCATCAACACTGCACCGATGGAAAAATTTGGGCAGATAAAACATGTCGCGTTGTTTTCTTCACAATATTTGCGAATCGCATCAATATCCTCTGATGAGATCCCGGTAGTACCGACAACAGGAATCACTCCATGGCGCAGAGCCGTCATGATGTTGCCGACTACAGACTTTGGATGGGTAAAGTCAACCATAACCTGCGGCGAATGAGCTTTTATTGCGGCTGTAAGATCAGACTCCACCCTCACTGATTTTCCCAGCCCCAGAATTTCGCCGACATCTTCCCAAGAAGATTTGATGTCAACTGTAGCAACGATTTCACATTCAGAATCCCTGGATACGGCTTGAACCACTTCTCTTCCCATACGGCCGTTCGCACCGGACACCAATACTTTGACCATGTAATGAACACCTCCAGTAAAATTTACCTGAAAGAAAAAATTAAAGCCAGTGAGACAATATCTCACCGGCTGCTAGAATAAGCCTCGGCAAACAGCGTGGCATGACCTCATAGTCTTACCTTACTGTCTCTGATGAGATAGCGCTCCACCAAGTAATTTGGTGACAGTTTTATGCCTGTTTGACATAAAACCAGCGTTGTCCGGTGTGCCCAAACGTAACGCTTCGGCGACCACCCCTTTTCCGGCAATTCATCGATGCACATTCTCATCGCCGGTACTTTTGCAGGTCGCTCCTCTACTCTGTCCCCTTACGGGGGCATTGACTATTCAATTTTGTATACATTCTATACCATGATTCAGAAACTGTCAAACAGAACCAGAAATTTTTTTATAAACCGGTGCTACCGATACCACCTCTGCGTGATTCCTTTTTCTCCAAGTGATCCTGATCTGTCAAAAGATATTTGTAAAATATCCCTTGTGCAAGGCGCATACCTTTAGTAACAATCACTGTATCAGGACCCCCGTTGAATACTGCCAGCAAAATATGGCCTTCATTATCCGGATTATTGTAATAATCGGAATCTATGATTCCCTGCCCGTTGGCCAGCCGCAAACCGGATTTTACTGCCAGACTGGATCGAATATGCAGACCGAGATATTCGTCTGGCTGCATATATGCCTTGAGACCGGTAGGAATCAAAGTCATTGTTCCCGATGACAGAGCCGTGTCGATGGCTGAAGAAATATCATACCCTGCGCTGCCAGGTGTGCTGCGCGTCGGCAAGTTCAAGCCTTTTTCCACATAAGCGCTGGTAAATTCGAACCCTCGCACCCGGCGGCTCATATCTAGTCCTCCAGACCGGCTGCTGCGACCGGTCCCAGAGCAGTGATACAGGTTGATTCCTTCAAAAACAAAGGCTTGGCCACTTCGTGAACCTGTTCCAGAGTAACGGCATCGACCTTGGTTGCAAGCTGTTCCGGCGTCAGGTACTCCCGAATCGCTATTTCGGCTCGCCCCAGCCTGGACATACGACTGGCCGAACTTTCCAGGCTGAACATCAGACCGGCTTTTAGCTGCTCTTTTGCACGAAGAATCTCATCTTTGCGCATGCCTGATTCTCTGATATCCTCGATGATATTTCGAATAATCTCCAATACTTCCCGGGAATTTTCCGGAGAAACGCCGGTGTAAATCGTCATCAGGCCCGTATCCCGAAAATTGGATGGATAGGAACACACGGAGTAAGCCAGTCCCCGGTCTTCGCGAATGCTTTGAAACAGACGGGAACTTACCCCGCCTCCCAAGGCGGTGTTCAAAACATGCGTGGTGTAGTAATCAGAAGACTCGTGTGCCACACCGATGGTTCCCATACAGATATGAATCTGTTCTATATCCTTTTCCTGCAACAGTTGGCCCGCTACAAAGGCAGGAGCAGGATCATCCTGTTTACGACATTTGCCATATCCCCATCCCAATAAAGGTTGACTTCTTTCACCAATGCATCATGATTCAGATTCCCTGCTGCAGCAATCACAATATTATCCGACGTATAGTGTCGCATTCTGTAATCCTGTATCATGTCGCGGCTCATTACTCCAATTGTATCCCGGGTTCCCAGAATATTTCTTCCCAAGGCATGTCCTGGCCATAACGAATTAATATGAAGATCATGAATCAATTCATCCGGCGAATCCTCATAAAGGCTGATTTCTTCCAATACTACCTGACGCTCTTTTTCCACTTCGGCTGTTGCAAATTTTGAATGCAACAGCATGTCGCTGAGAATGTTCATCCCCAGTCCCAAATGTTCAGGCAGCACTTTGATGTAATAGCAGGTGTTTTCCCTGTCAGTCGCTGCATTCAGCTGGCCGCCAATATCGTCGACGGTTTCTGCAATATCGCGCGCCGATCGCTTTTCCGTCCCTTTAAACATCAGATGCTCGATAAAATGCGAAACGCCCTGCTCCTCCGGTGTTTCCGAACGAGAACCGGTGCCCACGAAAATACCAAGACTGACCGAACTCATATAGGGAATGGACTCCGATACAATCCGGAGTCCATTATCCAAGGTTGTTTTTTTGTACAAAGAATTCGCTCCTCTGTCTACTCTTTGGCAGTTTCAGGTGCAGCCGCCGGTGCTTCGGCAGGCAACAGATCGCGGCGTGACAGGTTGATTCGGCCTTGGCGGTCGATCTCTGTCACTTTGACGGTGATTTCGTCGCCGATCTTGACTGCATCTTCTACTCTTGCAATCCGAGTTCGGGCCAGTTGAGAAATGTGCACCAATCCATCTTTGCCCGGCAAAATTTCGACAAAAGCGCCAAAGTTCATGATGCGCGTAACTTTCCCTGTGTAAATGGCACCGACTTCAACTTCACGGACAAGGCCCTCAATAATCTTGACGGCTTTATTGCCAGCTTCCATATCGACGGCCATGATGAACACCTTGCCGTCGTCTTCGATGTCGATCTGCACACCGGTTTCTTCCACGATCTTCTTGATGATCTTGCCGCCAGGCCCGATGACATCGCGGATTTTGTCCGGATTGATCTGAATGGTGATCATACGCGGTGCATACGGAGACATTTCCGGACGAGGTTTATCAATAACCTGGGTCATCTTGTCCAGAATGAACAGGCGGCCTTTCAGTGCCTGTTCCAAAGCACTGGCAAGAATTTCACGACTGATGCCGCCGATTTTAATGTCCATCTGAATTGCCGTAATCCCCTTTGTAGTGCCGGCAACCTTGAAGTCCATATCTCCCAGTGCATCTTCCATGCCTTGGATATCGGTAAGAATCGAATAATAGTCGCCATCCTTGACAAGTCCCATTGCGACGCCGGACACAGGCGCCTTGATCGGCACACCGGCATCCATCAGCGACAAGGTGCTGCCGCAGACGCTGGCCATGGAAGAAGACCCGTTCGATTCAAGTACTTCGGATACAAGACGCAATGTGTATGGGAAGTCCGCTTCCGATGGCAATACTGGGACCAATGCGCGTTCAGCCAGATGGCCATGACCGATTTCTCGTCGACCCGGACCCCGCATCGGGCGGGTTTCCCCCGTGCTATACGGCGGGAAATTGTAATGATGGATGTATCGTTTATAATCTTCGACACCCAGTCCGTCAAGTTTCTGTTTGTCGCCCATGGCGCCAAGAGTGGTGATATTGAGAACCTGCGTCTGCCCGCGTGTGAAAAGACCGGATCCGTGAGTACGGTTCAACACGCCGACTTCACAACTGATCGGACGGATTTCATCCAAAGCGCGTCCATCCGGTCGAATCTTATCGACTGTGATCATGCGGCGCACTGTCTCTTTCAAAACTTTATACAAAACGTAGGAAACGTCTTTTTTGTTATCTGGATAAATCTCTGCAAAATGTGCGGCAGCCTCTGCCTTCACTTCGCTAATCTTGGCTTCTCTTGCCAGCTTGTCCGGATTTGTCACAGCTTCCCGCATGGCATCGGTCACATAGGCCCGAACTGCCCCGTCCAGTTCTTCCGGTGGAGCATAGGTTTTGATTTCACGCTTAGGTTTTCCGACTGCTGCGACAATTTCATCCTGAAAGGATATAATCTGTTTGATCACGTCATGGCCAAACAAAATCGCTTCCTGAATAACCTGCTCCGACAATTCGTTAGCGCCGGCTTCCACCATCAATACTGCATCACGCGTACCAGCAACAATCAGGTCAAGTTGACTGATCTCCATCTGGGACACCGTAGGATTCACAACATAGGTATCATCGATATAACCGATGCGTACACCGGCAATCGGACCGTTAAACGGAATATCCGAAATGGACAGAGCGCAGGAAGCACCAACCATGGCTATGACATCCGGCGTATTGTCCTGATCCACTGACAGCACGGTTGCGACAATGTGCACATCATTCCGGAAGCCATCTGCAAATAGCGGCCGAATCGGACGGTCGATCATACGGGCGCTCAAGATTGCATTTTCCGTCGGGCGGCCTTCTCTTTTGATAAAACCTCCAGGAATCTTCCCTACCGAGTACATTCTTTCTTCATAATCCACAGTCAACGGAAAGAAATCGATTCCTTCACGTGGTGCTGCCGAAGCTGTGGAAGCTACAACCAGAGCTGTTTCCCCATACCGGATCAGCACCGCTCCATTGGCCTGTTTCGCATATTTGCCGGTTTCAACTACCAGCTTTCGGCCCCCGAGTTCAAATTGAAAAGTCTGCATTCACCTTTTCCTCCTCGTATATCCTTCTCTGCTTTTACCCTCAAATTATATTCTATTCGCATGAGAAAGGAAATCTTTTTTACATGATATTTTTGAAAAATGCCTAAAAATGAATAAAAGCGGGTCACCCCGCTTTTATTTCTGTCAATTTCTATTTTCTCAGGTTCAGCTTGCCCAAGATCGAACGATAACGCTCGATATCAATATCTTTAAGATAGCCCAAAAGCCGGCGACGTTGTCCGACCATTTTCAGAAGTCCGCGACGGGAGTGATGGTCCTTCTTGTGCTCTTTCAGATGGGTGGTAAGTTCATTAATGCGGTCCGTCAAAATCGCAATCTGAACTTCCGGTGAACCAGTGTCGCCTTCATGACGGCGATGGATGAGAATAAGTTCCTGTTTCTTTTCTGAAGTGATCATATTGTTCCTCCTTAAATTTGCACCCATTCCACTGGCCAAGAAAAACGCCGGAGGGTCGAGAATCCTCGCCAGGGAGACTGCACTCGTTGCGAAATGTATTTTATCAGAACAACCGGGAATTGTAAAGAAGGGTGAATGGCGAAATTTGGCCAAAAAAATGGAACTCTTGTCAGGAGTCCCTATTTTCCGGCGGTATGCCCTGATTAATGTTCATTATATCAGATGCTGGCAACGGCATAGTAATAAATGCAGAGACTGCTGATGGTATCGGTTGTCCACGGCTTCATATTCTACTTCCTCGATATCAAAGGTGGGACGCTGACCATCACCTTTTAACGTAGTATCCATACGCCGACGCATGGATACTGCCAGACGCCCATGGACAAGAATCTCCTTCGCTCCTACACGCGCAGCTTCTTCCAACTGAGAAAAAGAGTTGACAACAAACATTTCCTTCCCTCCCTTTCATCGTTGCGCTTTTGCCCGATTCGGCCCTCTGGTTTTTGGCATGGTACATCATTCGGTGAGTGATTTTATTATTACATACAGATAGAAAGAAAGCTTTATCGCATTAGATAATTTTTTTTCAATAAAATTGGACAGAATTATCTTTCAAGATAACTCTGTCCATCCTGCCCCGTGCTTATTCCATTTAGACGGTTGCTTTGTCAAAAGCTTCGATTGTCAAAGCAACGGATAGGTTCATAAGGGTTTGCCGTGAATCGAGATGTACACCCAATATGTCTTCAAGCGTTTTCTTTCGATAGTAAATCGTCTTGGGATGAACATGCAATTTTTCAGCCATTTCCAATATGGAACGTCCCGCCACAATCTCTTTCAGGGTACACAAAAGTTGTTCCTGATTTTTTTCCCCTTGATCTGATACAGCAGTCCGATTTGTTCCTCGACGAACTGCCGGGTAATTGCTGAATCAATCTCTCTCGCCACAAATTGATAACATCCGAGTTCATGCCAATAATACAAAGTGCGGCCAGGCTCTATCGCCGGTCCAAATGCTACAGCGGCACGTGTCTGCTGGTACAGCTCTGCAAGTCGTTCAGCCGACCGGGAACTGCAGGAAGCTCCATATCGGATTCGAATCCCCTTGGAATATCTTGAAACCATCTCCGACACAGTTTCTGCATGAGATACAGCAGCTTTGACGAGGTTCTTGCGTGTTTTGGCTGATAATGGTTTCAGAACGGCAATTCCATCCACGGTTTGCCATACCGCCCCCATATCCAAGAATTGAAGGACATCCACAAGCGAATCGAGGAAAGCCTGGCGTTCGATCGAATCATTGAACCAATGGTTATCCATTTGCTCTGAATCCTTAGAAAAGATTGCTGCAATACAAACCAGCGGTTCTTTCAGAGAAATCCCCACCAGTTTTCCGGCTTCATCGATTTCCGTCGGCGTCATACGTCCGGAAACCGCCTCGTTTAAATATTCTTGCCGACGTTTTCTTTCATAATGCCTTTTTTGTTCCTCCTGCATCCTCCGCGTCGCCGTTACATCGACACCCACCAATACCTGACTCACGGCTCCTGTCAAAGAATCAAACCGCTGGCGAACCGTCCAGTCCACCCAAACGCGCCGACCCGAGCGCGTGATGCTTTCCTGTTGAATCCGTGCATGAAAAAATTCGTCTGTCTGTGAGTGCGATTCTCTTTTTCGATTATTCGCACTCAAGGGCTCACATTGCGGCAATACAATATCGTGAAGCGGACGGCCGATTAATTCTCCGTGTCCATAGCCGAAAAACGCCAGGCCAAAGTCATTCATAAACTCGATCGTGCCGTCGGATGCGACCATCAGAATAATCACATTTGCGTCTTCGACAAGTTCCCTGTAACGCTGTTGATTCTTGCGAAGATCATCCATAAGCTGGGCCCTTGCAATCGTAATCGATGCCTGATCCGCAAACAGAGAGGCAATATGGATCTCTTCCCGGCTAAACGTACCGGGATAATCATTGCCGGTCAGAATGGCGCCGATACATTTTCCCCCGGCCTTAAGCGGTACACCGAGAACCCGCCGCATCGGTCCGTTTCTGAAATCCGGCAGGCAATATTCCCATTCCCATTGATCTTCCACGATCAGCGGTTTTCCTGTTTGCGCTACTCGTCCGGAAATCCCCTGACCCAAGCGAATTTCCACATTTTCGGCATAGCCGGAATTTTTCAATCCCACTCTCATCCGCAAGGTTGATGTACTTTCATCGAGCAGATAGAGATGTCCCATTTCGCATCGCAAAAGCTCTGCTGCCTTTATCAAGATATTCGTCAACAGGTGATCCAGATCAGATTCGACAGTAATTTCCAACGATGTCGAATATAGAGCCTCCATTACGCGAACATGACGTTCCGCCTCTTGCTCCGCTTGCTTTCGCGCATCGATGTCTCTGGTGAACCCATGGAGTTCCACATGGCCTGTGATCTGATTCAGATAGCAGCATGTGACCACTTCCACCCAAACCTGGGATCCATCTTTGCGCACGCCCTTCATCTCTTCTATATAATACTTGTCCTGCGGCACTTCGCCTGCAAGAAAAGCAGCTTTCTGACTTCGTATTTTATCAGCGACAGCGGCGGCAACTTCCGGAGAAAGATTGGAGTCAAAAGAATACCCTACCAGTTCTTCCGGCGCAAAACCAAATATGTTCTGAATGGATGGGCTAAAGTAGGTGTATTGCATCGTATCCGTGTCAAGAACCCATATGGCATCTCTCATGTTCTCAGCAAGAATACGGTATTGCATTTCTTTTTGACGCAACTCTTTGTTTTGATTTTCCAGTTCATGATTTTTTTCTTGTAGCTTTTTCAGAATATCTTCCATGGTTTGGCTCGATGTTCCAATACTCTCATATTTTTTCATGGAGCACCTTCTTTTTTGACGTTATCTAGTACATTTTTTCATGGATTCTTTCCATCGCATCGTTTTATCCTGATTTAAGTTTCTATATTTTTACTCAATTTTGACAATTGGAATCGCAAATCCTGCTGAACGAAATAAGTAATGTAAAAAAAAGACTCCATGCTGTCAAAAAACATGGAATCTCTTTATTCATGTAAACCGGATTTTCAATCCTTCTAATTGTTGAAATACAACTCTCTTGCATGTGCAACATCCTGCTGCAACTGTGCAATCAACTCGGTTTTGGACGGAAACGCCTTTTCTACCCGTAGGCGGCCCAAAAAAAACAGAGTGAGTCTTTTGCCGTAAATATCGTGGTCAAAATCAAGGATGTGCGTCTCAACCCGCAGTCCGTCCTGTGCAAAAGTCGGATTGATGCCGATATTGCATAATCCCGCATAAATTTTGCGACCTGCTTTTACTTTGACTGCATACACGCCTTTACCCGGCAGAAGCATCTGCGGCGCAACTTTCAGATTGGCTGTGGGAAATCCAAGGGTCCGTCCCCTATGGTCACCTGCCACAACTGTACCGGAAAGATTATAGGTGCGCCCGAGCAAACGAGCAGCCTTTTCGATGTCACCGCCTGCGATCAATCGTCGAATCGCCGTACTGCTGACCATCATTCCGTCTTCAAATACCGCCGGACAGATTTCCGTTTCCATTCCATATCGCCCGGCCATTCCCGTCAACATTTCCGGCGTACCTGCCCCCTTATCGCCAAAAGAATAGTTGGGTCCAATAACAATATGCCTTGGTTTGATTTTTGATGCAAGCAGATGAACAAAATCAGCTGGAGGCAAATGTAATAAAGTCCGCGTAAAAGGAATCCGCACCAGGACTTTTACGCCCAGTTTGCGAATTTGTTCGGCTTTGCCTCCCATGGTCTGCAATTGGGGAGGAACACGCTGCGGATTGATTATCGATAAAGGATGATTGGCAAAGGTAAAAACCATGCTGGTCCCGTCATGGTTTGCGCTCCATTCCACCGTGCGTCCAATAACAAAACGATGTGCCAGATGAACTCCATCAAAAGTTCCAAGAGCAAGCGATACATTTTCAAACTGTCCATGCAATTCATGCAAACTATTAATTATCAACATTTTTCTTGATTCCATCCGCAAAAATTTTTATCGGTTGCAACATCCCTGCCTGACAGGTAAGTTGCCCCATACCAAAAAAAACACCCTCATTGTCATAAAGTCTCACCAATTGCGCCCTGCTCAGTCGGAGCGATTCATCCCGGTTGACGACTGCCTGTCCTTGTTGCAGAAGCCTGGCTTCGTTTGCATCAACACGACAGGAGGCGAGATGTCCGACTGCTATGTCTGCCGGAAGCAACACTCCCTGTGGATCGGCGGTTATTTCTTCCAGAGTGTGCGCCTGATTCAAGGCAAAAGGCCCCACATGGGTCCGCAGTAAGAATCCCATCGTCGCAGGCAAATGAAGTTTATCGCCGATATCAGCGCACAGAGTGCGGATATAGGTCCCTTTGGAACAAGTGACTTGGATTGTCGCACGATCAACTGATTGCCACAGCAGCTGAATATCATTGATTTGAATCCACCGTGCAGTTCGTTCCACTTCAATGCCTTCTCGTGCGAGCTCATACAGTTTTTTTCCATTGATCTTCAATGCGGAATACATCGGGGGAATCTGTTCATACCCTCCGGCAAAAGACTCCACTGCAGCCTTCAGTCCATCTAAATCACCTGGATTCAGAGAACGGCTTACCAGGGTAGTCCCCGTATCATCGCCTGTATCTGTGGTTATCCCAAATATGATTTCCGCGCGATACGATTTGTCAAATTCATCGGCGTATTCCACCAGGCGAGTCGCCTGTCCCAGATAAACAGGCAATACACCCGCTGCCGCAGGATCCAGCGTCCCACTGTGTCCCACTTTTTTTTGCCTGTAGAGGCGGCGCACAAAAGCCACGACATCATGAGATGTCATGCCTGGTGGCTTCAGAAGATTGATAACCGCTGTTGTCATAGCCCCGCTTCCAGCAGAGCTTCCAGTACCCGTGACTGCACTTTCTCTTTTACTTCCTGAAGACTGCCTTTCAATGTACAGCCGGCTGCTCTGGCATGTCCTCCCCCTCCCAGGGAACGGGAAAGATCGCTGACATTCAGGCGGCGGGATCGAAAGCTTATTTTGACAGCCTCTTTGTCCGGCAAAGGCTTGAACATAACCGCCACTTCAACGCCAACAATGTTTCGCGGATAATCGATAAACCCTTCCGTATCTTCAACATCGGCTGAGGATACTCCTGCCGGCACTTCAATGGAAGCCACCCTGCCGCAGTCGCTCACCTCCAGAGTGTCCAGCACTTTCGAAAGAGCCGTTATTTTGGAAAGCGGCATGGTTTGAATTTGCTCGGATATGGTATGCGGTTGTGCACCATAATGTACCAGTCTCGCTGCTGCATGCAACGTTTCCGCATCTGTGTTGGCATAACGGAAAAATCCGCAGTCGGTGGCAATTGCTGTGTAAAGGCACATCGCCATGGGTATAGTGATTTTTGCACCAGCCTCTTCCAGCATGCGCATGATCAGAAGGCCTGTCGCCGAAGCACTTTCATCAACATAGGTAACGTCAGCAAAATTTCCGTTTGACAGATGATGATCTATGTTCAGGATACGGCCGCGAAAATTTTTGCAGACATTCCCTGTCCTGCTTGCTTCACTGGCGTCCAAAACAACCAATAAATCTGCCTGGGACTCTGCGGGAGGGCGGACAATATGCTCCATTTCGGGAAGAAAAGAATACATTCCAGGCAAATTATCATCAAGCAACATTTGTACCTGTGCATTCTTGCCTTTAAGGTAAAGATAGAGAGCCAGCATGGATCCAAGAGCATCCCCGTCAGGATTGACATGCGTGGTCAGCACCAACGAACGGGCCTGCGTCAGTTCTGCCAGCGCATCCAGAGCCGTTCCGCGCATTTGTCAGTGTTCCCCTTCCGGCGGCTGAACCTTCAGCAGCAATTTTTGAATATGATCGGCGTTATCAAGAGAATTGTCCTGATGCAGGGTCAGTTCTGGAGTGTGACGGATTTTCAGGCGACGTCCGACTTCCGTTCGTAAGAACCCCAGAGAATGCTGCAATCCTTCCATGGATGCCTTCTTTTGTTCTTCCGAACCCATCAGGCTGACATAGACTTTTGCAGAGCTGAGATCTCTTGTCAGTTCCACGGCTGTTACCGTCACAAAACCGACTCGCGGATCTTTCAGTCCGTTAATGATGAGTTTGCTCAGCTCCTGCTGAATAAATTCCTGAATCTTTTCAATGCGTTGTTGTCCCATTATAGATCACCCCTTTTCCCCCTGGGCATTGTCACCGGGGAATCTGTTCCATGATAAAGGCTTCAATGATGTCGCCTTCTTTGACATCACGGTATCTTTCCAGTGTAATGCCGCACTCATAACCGGCTGCAACTTCTTTGACATCATCTTTAAAGCGCCGTAGCGATTCCAGTTTACCCTCATGCACGACAATGCCGTTGCGAAGCAGACGGATCTGCGAAGTACTCGTTATTTTTCCTTCGGTAACATACGAACCGGCGACAACGCCTTTGGGAATGTTAAATACCTGGCGGACTTCGACCCGTCCAAGCACCACTTCACGGAATTCTGGAGCCAGCATGCCTGTCATGGCGGCTTCCACATCGTTAATGGCATCATAAATGACGCGGTACATCCTCATATCGACTTTCTCTGCCTCGGCAGCCTTGCGTGCATTGGCATCCGGACGAACATTGAAACCGATAATCAGAGCATTGGAGGCGGAAGCAAGCATGACATCGGACTCATTGATCGCGCCGACACCGCTATGTACGATCATAACCCGGACTTCCTTGTTTTTCAGCGACTCCAGAGATTGCCGCAAAGCTTCAATGGAACCCTGCACATCCGCCTTGACAAGCAGGTTGAGATCTTTGATACTTCCTGCCTGAATTTGCTGGAACAAATCTTCCAGTGTGACTTTTTGGCCCTGGCTCACGGCATCGGCTTTGTTTTTTGCCACCCGTTTTTCAGCAATACCGCGGGCTGTGCGTTCATCAACGACAGACAATACATCGCCGGCCTGTGGTACGTCCGACAAACCGATCACTTCAACCGGAGTAGACGGAGGAGCTTTTTTTACTTTTTCACCGCGGTCGTTCGTCATAGCGCGGACTTTCCCAAACGCCGTACCTGCAATGATCGTGTCACCGATGCGCAGAGTCCCATTTTGTACGAGTACTGTTGCGACCGGACCTTTTCCTTTATCCAGTTCCGCTTCGACAATCGTGCCTACCGCGGGACGGTTGGGATTCGCTTTCAAATCCTGAACTTCCGCGACAAGCAAAATCATTTCCAACAGTTCATTGATCCCTGTCTTCTTGGCAGCCGAAACTGGCGCCATAATGGTATCACCACCCCATGCTTCTGCAACCAGTCCGTATTCGGTAAGCTGTTGCTGCACACGTTCCGGATTTGCATCGGGTTTGTCCATTTTATTAATAGCGACAATAATTGGCACATTTGCAGCCTTTGCATGATTGATGGCTTCAATCGTTTGCGGCATGACCCCATCATCAGCCGCAACAACAAGGATGGCGATATCCGTCACTTGAGCACCACGCGCCCGCATGGAGGTGAATGCTTCATGGCCCGGTGTATCAAGAAACACGATTTTTTTGCCTTGCTGTACCACCTGATATGCGCCGATATGTTGTGTGATTCCGCCTGCTTCCTGAGAGGTGACATGAGTTTGCCTGATAGCGTCCAGTAGGGAAGTCTTGCCGTGGTCAACGTGTCCCATGACCGTCACGACAGGAGGCCGATGCACCAGGGAAGCAGGATCATCCTCGATTTCCGGCACTACAGTCGGATCGACTTCCGGCGGCAATTCTTCCACTGTAACGGCGAACTCTCCGGCAATCAGACTTGCAGTGTCAAAATCGACTTCTTGATTGATTGTGGCCATTACGCCGAGCATCATCAGTTTTTTAATGACTTCATTGACCTCACGGCCCAGCTTGGAAGCAAGTTCTTTCACTGACAAGGACTCGCCGATCTTAATGACCTTGGGTCGCACCGGTTCCTGTTTTGGCGCTGGTGGAGCAACGGGTCCGGCATTTTTGCCGCGGAATTGATTCCCGGGTCGTCCACTTTGTCCAGAAAAAGCCGGCCTGTTTCCCTGCGGACGATTTCCAGGACCTTGTCCCTGACCTTGGCCTTGCGGGCGGTCTCCACCGGGTCTTTTGAAAGGTTGACCGCCGGGTCGGGCCTGAGCATTGCCAGGTGATGCAGATGTTCCGGCGGCAGAAGGTCTAGCTCCCCCGAGCGGACGAGATGGCTGCGCCGG
>CAZXCC010000046.1:0-15654 GCA_964638945.1 uncultured Veillonellaceae bacterium
GCCGAAGAATGCAAAGTGGACGCTGTTTCCATACTGACACCGATGTTTATTACACATGACCCTTGTGGCGGAAACTTGGCCGGCGGAAAAGCGGGCTCGAGCCACTGCCGGAGTGGCCATGGGCTGGCAGCTCGGAGTAGTGCTGGCTGCGCTGGTTGCGGCATTTGTGATGCCTATGTGGGGCTGGCGAGGAGCTTTCCTTGTTGGTGTTTTACCTGCGCTGTTTGCGGTATGGTCTCGTGTCGGTATCGCCGAATCAGATATCTGGGTCAACCGGAATGCATTTAAAAAATACATGAAAAAGAAAATTGACGCAGGCGAAGCTCTGACACCGGAAGAACGGGCCGATTACGAAGAATCGGCAAAATTTCCACTGTCGCATCTTTTTACCGACAAACGGAAAATCGTAACGACTATTGGTCTGACGGTCATGACAAGCGTTCAGAATTTCGGTTATTATGGCATTATGATCTGGTTGCCGACAATTTTGATGCAAAAACACAATCTTACCCTGAATAAGACCACCGGTTGGATGGTGGCGACAGTAATCGGCATGATTATCGGAATCTATGTGTTCGGTTATTTCGCTGACCGTATGGGGCGCCGACCAGCCTATATCAGTTTTTACATCTGTTCGGCGGCGATGGTCTGGTTCTATACCACTTTGAACGGAGAGTTCGCTCTTTTGATCGGCGGCGCTGTGCTCGGTTTCTTCTGTAACGGGATGATGGCCGGGTATGGTGCACTGCTTTCCGAGCACTATACGACAGATGCCAGGTCGACGGCGCAAAATTTCATTTTTAATTCCGGTCGCGCCGTAGGTGGTTTTGCACCGGTGATCATCGGCATGCTGGCCAAGGAATATACGCTGAATGGCGCGCTGGCCATGCTGGCTTTCGTTTACCTGGCGGCTGCAGTGAATGTATTTCTGTTGATTCCGGAAACAAAAGGCTCAAAACTTACCTGAGCAAATGAATGATTTTTTCGTGAAATCGATTACCGATTGACAAGCGGCCCACAGGTTGTTATGATAAGAAAAAATATCCTTTAAACTGGTCCCGTGAGGCTGGTAAGGGGCTTAAGTACGTTATAGTTCGTTCGCGCCTTTTTTGCGTGCCTCACACACGCGGAAAAGGCGTTTTTTGCAAGCGATATCAGAAGGGTGAAAGGGGGAGGCGCATGAAGAAACCGGAAAAATACATGGAGCAGGCGCCGGTTCTGGAAAACAGCCTGCTGGCGCCCGGAGTATTCCGGATTGTGGTCAAAGCACCAAAAATTGCAGCAGATTGCTTGCCTGGACAATTTGTGATGGTGAGGCTGACAAGTTTCGCGGATCCTTTGCTGCGACGGCCTCTCAGTATTGCCGGAGCTGATCCGGAAACCGGGATGATTACCTTGATCTGCAGAATCGTTGGGCATGGCAGCGAGATGCTTTCAACTGTTAAAGTAAATACCCTGCTTGATATCATGGGACCATTGGGCCGTGGATTTGCTTTGGAATGCGAACGACCGCTTCTGGTGGGTGGCGGTATTGGTCTGGCGCCTTTGCTTTTCGTTGCGGAGTATTGTTGCCCCAAACCTGTCGAAGTATTGGCAGGCGGACGTACTTGTGACGAGCTGTTTTGGGCAAAACTATTCAGTGACACCTGTCATGCGGTCCATGTGACAACAGACGACGGGAGTCTTGGTATTTGCGGCACTTGTGCCGATGCATTGCCTGAGGTGCTGAAAAACGGCAATTATGACATGATACTGACATGCGGACCGCGGCCCATGATGCAGAGAGTGGCGGCAGAAGGTGCAAAACTCGGCATCAGGACCCAGGTTTCCATGGAAGAACACATGGCTTGTGGGTTGGGGGCCTGTCGTTCCTGCACCTGCTCCGCTTCTGGCGGAGGAACGCGTCAGGTCTGCAAGGACGGACCGGTATTCTGGGCGGAAGAGGTGGATTGGGCATGAGTTCTGCTTTAACCGTTGACCTGGCCGGTATCAAAATGAGGACTCCGCTGATGGCAGCCTCGGGAACTTTCGGGTTTGCCGAAGAGTTTGCGGATTTTGTTGATTTTCAGGAAGTCGGCGCAGTTGTAGTCAAGGGGCTGACGCGGGAGCCCCGCCGGGGCAATGCAGGAAGGCGCATTGCGGAGACTCCGGCGGGAATGCTGAACTGTATCGGGTTGCAGAACCCAGGTGTTGAAATGTTTCTGCAGGAGATTTTGCCTCGGATAAAACAATATGAAGTGCCGATTATCGTGAATATCAACGGGAACGTGGTCGAGGATTACGCGGCTTTGGCCGAGGCGCTGGACAAGAGCGGCGTGGCCGGAATAGAAGTGAATATCTCCTGTCCCAATACCAAACATGGATGCATGGCATTCGGGGTTGTACCGGAAACTGCCGCCGCCGTTACAGAAGCTGTCAAAGCAAAAACCAGCCTGCCTGTAATCGTAAAACTATCTCCCAATGTCACGGATATTACTTTGATTGCCAAGGCTGTCGAAGCAGCCGGAGCCGATGCGGTATCCCTGATCAACACACTCGTCGGCATGGCAATTGACACGAAAACCTGGCGTCCGGTATTGGGGAATGTGGTGGGCGGATTATCCGGTCCGGCAGTAAAACCCGTTGCTTTGCGCATGGTATGGCAGACAGCCCAGGCCGTGAAGATTCCTGTGATTGGCATGGGGGGGATTTCCACTGCACTGGATGCAGTGGAGTTTTTCCTGGCCGGAGCGCAGGCTGTGGCTGTTGGAACAGCTAATTTTGTCAATCCGCGCGCGATGAATGACATCGCTGCAGAATTATCGGTTTATCTTGAGTCCCGCGGATTGAGCCACGTCAGTCAGATCATTGGTCAGATGAAGAAGGAAGGATGATGTATCATGAGCAATAATGCAGAACGGTTGATTGTCGCACTGGACCTGCCTACGACAGAACAGGCAATGAAGGCTGTAGATACTTTGGGAGACGCGGTATGCTATTATAAAATTGGCATGGAATCCTTCTACGGGATGGGACACACTGTGCTGGCCCAGATGGCGAGCCGGAACAAACGGATATTTCTCGACCTGAAACTGCATGACATTCCCAATACTGTGGCTCGCAGCGTGAAAGCGCTTTGCCAGTTTTCTCCGGCCATGACAACCTTGCATGCCGCTGGAGGGCCGACGATGCTGAAGGCCGCGATCGAAGCGGCCAACGAGTGGTCGGCGCAGGCGAATCGTCCCCGTCCCAAACTGGTTGGGATCACTGTATTGACAAGCCTGGGTGAACAGGACTGGGCAGCTATGGGTCATCATAAGAATATCAGGGAATCTGTGCTCCGGCTGTCGATGATGTGCCGCGAGGCAGGCATGGATGGCGTTGTGGCTTCGCCGCAGGAGGCTTCATCCATCCGCGCCTTGTGCGGAAACGATTTTCTGATTGTGACGCCGGGTATCCGGCCGCTGAACCAGGAACATGGCGACCAGACCCGGACGGCAACACCGGCCGAGGCGCTTAAAGCAGGAGCGGATTTCCTGGTGGTGGGACGCCCGATTCTTGGCGCTGCCGATCCCAAAGCGGCAGCCCAATCAATATTGTTGGAGATGGAGGGATAATGAAATGACAGAAGCGGAAGTAAAGGATTTGCTGGTGAAGCACGGGGCTTTGCTGGAAGGGCATTTTCTCCTTACCTCGGGCCTGCATAGCGGACAATATGTGGAAAAGTTTCAGGTATTGCAGTATCCAAAAGCCACAGAAGAGCTTTGCGCCGGTTTTGCGGATATGTTCCGGGAAGAAAAAATCGACGTTGTGATTGGCCCGGTGACAGGCGGTATCGTTCTGGCGCATGAAACCGCCAAACATTTTGGCACACGGGCTATTTTCGCCGAACGGGACAATGGCCAGATGACGATAAAACGCGGATTTGAAATCAAACCCGGCGAACGTGTGCTTGTCGTGGAGGATGTTGTTACAACCGGCGGTTCAGTGCAGGAAGTCATCGACGTCGTTCGCGGGATGGGCGGCATCATAGCCGGAGTGGCTATCCTCGTGGATCGCAGCGGCGGAACAGTTGATTTTGGTGCACCATCAAAAGCTCTTTTGACACTTCAGATAAAAAATTACACGCCGGATGAATGTCCTCTCTGCAAACAGGGAGTACCGCTGGTGAAACGCGGCAGCCGCAAACTTCCTGCATAAATCGGACAAGAAAGAAACCACCCATACGGGTAGCTGAGAGGTATGAAATGAAAAGAACTGATTTGAGAAATGTAGCCATTATTGCTCACGTCGACCATGGCAAAACGACTTTGGTTGATGCGATGTTGAAGCAGAGCGGTGTTTTCCGCGCCAATGAGAATGTGCCAAAACGCGTTCTGGATTCCAATGATTTGGAACGTGAACGAGGCATCACCATTTTGGCAAAGAACACGGCTGTATTTTACAATGATATCAAAATCAATATTGTGGACACACCCGGTCATGCTGATTTTGGCGGAGAAGTGGAACGGGTTCTCAATATGGTGGATGGCGTCTTGCTGCTCGTTGACGCGTTTGAAGGCCCCATGCCCCAGACCAAGTATGTTTTGCGTAAAGCGCTCGAGCAAAAATTAAAGCCCATTGTTGTCATAAACAAAATAGACCGCCAGGATCAACGCGTGGACGAAGTGGTCGACGAAGTACTCGACCTTTTCATTGAGCTGGGAGCAACGGAAGAACAACTTGATTTTCCGGTCATTTATACGGCCGCCCGTGCAGGAATTGCCAAAATTAGCATGGATGACGAAAGCGAGAATTTGCAGCCACTGTTTGAGTTTCTGGCAAAGGAAATACCGATGCCGGAAGGGGAGGAACATGCTCCGCTTCAAATTATGGTAACGACCATCGATCATGACGATTATGTCGGAAAGATTGCCATCGGACGCGTCGTTCGCGGTCAGGTGAAAGCAGGACAGAATGTCATGGTCATGCACCGGGATGCCGAAAGCAAGCAAAAAATCAGTTTGCTGTATGTGTATGACGGGTTGAAACGCACTGAGGTGGAAAGTGCAATGATTGGCGATATTATCGCCATTACCGGACTGGACGATTTTAATATCGGCGATACCCTGGCGGATCCGGAAAATCCGGAAACATTGCCGACCATCAACATCGACGAACCAACCCTTTCGATGATGTTTATGGTTAACAACAGCCCCTTTGCAGGGAAAGAAGGGCAGTATGTTACCTCGCGCCATCTTCGCGAGCGTCTGCTGAAAGAAAAAGAAACCAATGTCAGCCTGCGCATCATGGAAACCGAAAGTCCGGATACTTTTGAAGTCTGCGGGCGCGGGGAGCTTCATCTTGCGGTGCTGATCGAAACGATGCGCCGCGAAGGATATGAATTCCAGGTTGGCAAGCCACGGGTCATCTACAAGGAAATCAAAGGGAAAAAATGTGAACCGATGGAGTTTCTGACAGTGGATGTGCCGCAGGAATATATGGGGACAGTCATGGATCAGTTGGGGACGCTACGGGCCGAGATGGTCAATATGGTGGAGTTGGCTGGGTATTTGCGGCTCGAATTTACCGTTCCGGCCAGAAGTCTCATTGGGTTCCGCTCGCAATTTCTCACCAATACCAAAGGAAATGGGATCATGCACCATGTATTCCATGGATATGCCCCTTACAAGGGCGATATTCCCGGTCGCACCCGTGGAGCTCTGGTGGCGTTTGAAACGGGTGAGACGACATCATACGGCATCTTCAATGTGCAGGACCGCGGCGTGATGTTCATTGTACCGGGCCAAATGGTATATGCTGGAATGGTGATCGGAGAAAATACGCGCGAGTTGGATATGGACATCAACCCCTGCAAGAAAAAGCAGATGACCAATACAAGGTCGAGCGCATCAGATGAGGCACTGCGCCTGATTACTCCAAGAATCATGAGTCTGGAACAATGTCTGGAGTATATCAACGATGACGAAATGGTGGAAGTGACTCCGAAAAGCCTCCGCTTGCGTAAAACTGTGCTGGACAGGGTGCAGCGCGGGCGGGACCGCAAAAATGCGGCAGCACAGGCACAATCATAAAACGATTGCCAAAAGATCGGCATAGCTGCTTGTGAAGTGAATAAAAAGACTGCAATGAAGCAGAAAAAGGTAAGGAGCGCCGGCGCCTGCGTGATGCCGGCGTCTTTTTTTATTCAAAAATTGGACATGGATAAGTATACATGAAATGCAGATTAAAGTTGCTGCGGTTTCACCAATTCTGCTATAATAAACATTGCTGCAACACCTTGTATATTGCAGGCAGATGTGATGGCCATAGAGCTCGATAAAGTTGACAGGCTGATTGCCGGAAAGATAGGGAGGCACAGGGTCCATGTTTCAGGAATTGATTCAACAGATTGTTAACGGCCTGGTGTTGGGCAGCACTTATGCATTGATCGCTCTTGGATTAACGATGATTTACGGAATCCTGGGGATCGTGAACTGGGCTCATAGTGAACTCTACATGTTGGGCGCTTTTGTCGGCCTGTTTCTGGTCGTGCATCTGCATTTGCCCTTTTTGCTCGGTTTGGTGCTGGCCATGGCAATCATGGCGGTGTTCGGCATGATAATGGATTTGCTTGTCTTTCGGCCGCTGCGTACAGCACCGGAAATGAACATGATTATCGGAACCCTGGGAATATCCATCTTTTTGGTGCAGGCGGCGGTCATCGGTTTCAGTCCCAATCCGGTACAGTTTCCCACTGAATATTCCAATTCATATTTATCATTCCTCGGAATATCAATTACCTTGCAGCGTCTTATCGTATTCTGCGTCACGATTGTACTGATCGGCCTTTTGAATTACATTATCCGCTATACCACTGTAGGCAAGGCGATGCGGGCCTGTGAGCAAAACCCGGACGCCGCGAAATTGATGGGAATTGACATAGACAGAATTTCTCTTGTTACCTGTGCCATCGGTGCGGCATTGGCAGCAGCGGCAGGAACCCTTGTCGGGCCCATTTTTCTCGTTTCTCCGCAGATGGGACTGGCGGCAATTTCCAAAGTCTTCGCAGTAGTGATACTGGGAGGAATGGGCAATGTACCCGGCGCGATCTGGGCGGCATTCATCCTGGGATTGGCGGAAAGCCTGACAGCAGGATTTATTTCATCCTATTACAAGGACGTAGTCACCTTCTGCATCCTGATTGCGGTGCTGATCGTCAAGCCGGCAGGCCTGTTTGGGCGCAGCCAGATAGAAAAGGTGTAGGGCATGGAAAGAAAAATAACAATTCAAAAACTGATCGTCGCGGGTCTGGCTGCATTGGCCATATTGTTTCCCCTGATGGGATTCAAGTCGTATTATCTGCATATTGCCGTTTTGAGCCTGATTCATATTCTGTTGGCGCTAGGCTTGAATCTGATTGCAGGATATGCCGGGCAACTGTCTTTGGCTCAGGCTGCATTTTTTGGCATTGGCGCCTATACAACGGGCTTGCTGATGCTCAATGCACATTGGTCTTTCTGGATTGCTGCACCTCTGGGGGCTTTGTTCGCCGGTATCGTTGCAGTGGCGATCGGTTTACCGACGCTTCGCCTGAAAGGTCCCTATTTTGTAATTTCGACTCTTGGTTTTGGCGAAATCGTCCGATTGGTTTTTTTGAACTGGGAATCTGTAACACGGGGACCCAACGGTTTGCCGGGGATTCCGGCGCCAGATCCCATTTCATTGGGATTTGTGACACTCACTTTTGAAACTCGTACAGAAAGTTATTATCTGATCCTGTTTGTGCTTTTTGGGGTGTTGTTCCTTTATTACAACCTGGTACACTCGAGGATTGGACGGGCACTCAGGGCCATCCGCAATGATTATATTGCCGCCCAGGTGATGGGGATTCATGTGGCCTTTTACAAAATACTTGCCTTTGGCACCGGAGCCATGATTTCCGGTTTGGCAGGCTCTTTGTATGCGGGATATATTCGGTTTGTCAGTCCAGATACGTTTACAGTGGGTGAATCGGTCAATATTCTGATTATGATGGTCATCGGCGGTATGGGAACCATTTCGGGCCCCATCGTCGGAGCGGTTTTTATCACATATCTTCTGGAGACAATGCGGGTATTCGCGGATTATCGTCTGGTGATTTACGGACTGATGATGTTCATTGTCATTCTGTATATGCCGCAAGGCATTGCCGGGATGTTTGGCAATCTGTGGCGGCGTCTGACGCCCGGGAAAAGGGAGGAGTAAGGCATGCTGTCATGTGAAGCGCTGACGATCCGTTTTGGCGGCCTGGCCGCTGTCGATTCGATAGATTTTAAAGTCTCTGCCGGGGAAATTCGCGGGTTGATCGGACCGAACGGTTCCGGGAAGACGACTTTGTTTAACCTGATTTCCGGCATATACAAGCCGACTTCCGGCAACATCCTTTTCGAGGGAAAATCAATCGCCGGATGCCGTCCCGATCAGGTGACACAAGCAGGGATTGCCCGAACATTTCAGAATATCCGATTATTTGGTGATATGACGGTATGGGAGAATCTGCAGGTTGGCCGTCATTGCCGGATGAAGCAGAGTGTATTTGCCGACATGCTTTCTACAGGGGCCAAGCGGAGCGAAGAAACCGCTGCGGCCATCAGACTGGAAGAACTTCTGCAATTGTTCAAAATGGACAGTTTGCGGCATGAACTGGCCAGGAATCTTCCATACGGGTTGCAGCGCGAATTGGAAATCATGCGGGCTATGGCATCCAATCCAAGATTGTTGTTGCTTGATGAACCGGCAGCCGGTATGAACCCGCAGGAAACTGCCCAGCTGATGCTGCAGATCCAGCGCCTCAGGGACAGCGGACTTACCGTTTTGGTAGTTGAGCATGATATGCGCCTGGTTATGAATATTTGTGACAGAATCACTGTTTTGAATTACGGAAAGAAAATTGCGGAAGGCTTGCCGCGGGAGATACAAGAGCATCCGGAAGTCATAGGGGCCTATCTGGGGAAGCAGGTGAAACACGGTGCTTAATGTAAAGGATTTGTCGGTTCAGTATGGAAAAATTCGTGCCGTGCGGAACCTGAACATGAGTATTGACAAAGGGGAAATCGTATCTTTGATCGGTGCCAATGGCGCAGGAAAATCTACCACGCTGAGAGCATTATCCGGACTGCTGAAACCTGTAGGAGGTGCAGTGGAGTTTGACGGACAGAACATAACAAATTGGTCGGCGAAGAAAATCGTAGAGGCCGGGATTAGCCACTGTCCGGAAGGAAGACAGATATTTCCCCGCATGACCGTAATGGAAAATTTGGAACTCGGAGCGTATACGCGCAAAGACAAATCAAACCTGGCCGCAGATTTTGAAAAAATATTTGCGTATTTTCCGGTTTTAGCCCAGCGCCGTAGCCAGCTCGGTGGGACTTTATCCGGAGGAGAGCAGCAGATGCTTGCGATGGGGCGAGCTTTGATGGCAAAGCCCAAACTGCTGCTGCTTGATGAACCATCTTTGGGGCTGGCTCCATTGTTTGTGGAAAAAATCTTTGAAATTATTCAGGAGATTAATAAGGAAGGCATGACAGTCCTGCTCATCGAGCAAAATGCATGGCAGGCGCTGCATATTTCACATCGTGGCTATGTGCTGGAAACAGGGGAGGTGTCACTACGGGGTGATGCTGCGGACCTGTTGCATAACGACCACGTGCGCAAGGCATACCTTGGTGAATAGAGACAGAATGTGGAGTAAGGCTCATCTGCGAGATACCAATAATGTGATAAACGAAAGGAATGAAGACAGATGATGAAACTGAAAACCAAGACCCTGTGCGCAGCAGCCATATCAGTGGCAATGCTGGCAACCCTGCTGACCGGCTGCGGCGGCAAGAGCGAACCGGCAAAACCGGCAGCAGCTGCCAAAGAACCTATCAAATTCGGCATCATTGGTCCGTATACCGGTCCAAACGCCAAACCGGGCCAAAGCATGAAACAAGGCGTCAACCTGGCTGTGGAAGAAATCAACAAGGCTGGCGGCGTAAAAGGCCGTCAACTGGTACCTCTCTTTGAAGATGATGCTTCCGTCCCTGCCCAATCCGTTTCTGCTACAGAAAAACTCATCAACAAAGATGAAGTCGCTTTTCTGATCGGCACTTTTAACAGCGCTACCACCCTGGCGGACATGAAAATCATCGAGCGTGACAAAACCCCGATGATGGTTCCGATTGCCGTGGCAATCCAGATCACTGAGTCAAATAACAAATGGGTTTTTCGCAATTCAGCAACCAATCCCATGCAGGCTGAACAGCTGATGCAGTATATTTATAAAGAGACCAAACAACGCAAATTTGCCGTTATTCATGAAAACACCGACTATGGCAAGGGTTTGATGGAAGCGGTCCAGGAGTACCTGAAGAAAAACGGCGGCAGCATGATTGCTGAATCCTATTCGATTGGTGATACCGACTTCTATGCCCAATTGACAAAAATCAAAAACAATGCTCCGGAAGCCATCATCATCTGCGGCAACCTTTCCGAAGGCTCCCAGATTACCCGCCAGTTCAAGGAACTTGGGTTGAAGGCGCAACTCTATGGCTTCGGTGGATTATCCTCCTTCGACTACAACAATGTTGCAGCCGGCTCCAATGAAGGTCTGATTGCAACGAGCTATTTCGAAAATGCCTCTCCCAATCCTTTGGCGCAGAATTTTATCAAGGCATACAAGGCAAAATACAATGTGGATCCTGACATGTTTGCCGCTGCTATCTACGAGTCGGTTTACATTGCCAAAGACGCCATGGAAAAAATGGGTGATACGAAAGATATTGCAGCATTTCGTGTAGCACTGCGGGATCAGCTGGCAAAAACCAAGGACCTTGCAGGAGTTCAGGGACCAACGACTTTTGATGCCAAAGGACAGGCGGATAAACAAGTCATGATCATTCAGTGGAATAAAGGTCAGAAAACCATATTGTATCCAAAAGCGAAATAAAGTGTCGTATTATAAATTGAACTAAATTTAAAAAAATATTTGTGGTTTTTCTGTTGACAGCCTCGTTTTTGTCGGTTACAATGATAACAATTCAAGCAACCGATGAATCATGGCAAAGAAGCCAGATTTGATGTGAGGAGATTCCTCATTTGTCAAATTTGGCTTTTTTTATTAAAACCACAGAGAGAACACAAAAAAATGACAGAGGGGTGTGTACAATGTCCAAAGAACTGCTTTATGTTATTCCAGCCGACAAGTACGACAAAAAAGAGATTATCCACATACTGAAGAGTCATCCGGAAATCAAATTTGTATCCTTGGTTGGGATTGACCTGGCGGGTAACGACACAGATGAAAAAATCCCGGTTCGTGTGTTTATCAAAGACATCGAAGATTTTTACTCTGGTCATGCCGTGCAGACTGATGGTTCCTCGGTTGTGCTGACAGGCATCTGCACTCTGAACAATGCCAAGGTGGATATGTATGTTGATCCGAGTGTCAACTGGTATGTTGACTACAACTGGGAATCCGAAGACAGTGAAACCGGATTGCCTGTAGGTACGCTGCGCATTCCTTCTTTCCTTGTGCACAATGGACTTCGCGTGGACTCCCGTTCCATTTTGGCGCAGACATTGGAATATGTCGGCGCAGAAGTCAAAGCGATACTGAAAAAGGCTGGAAAAGTTCCCGGCCTGGAACATGTCAAGACATCAGATATTGATGAAGTTTTGTTTACAGTGGGGACGGAGCTGGAGTTCTGGGTCAAGTCGCCGGCAGAAGATGCTCATGTTGACGAGCTTTCCTCCACGCAGGTCATGCAGGAGAACTATTGGCAGCGGACCCGCGGTCAGGCGAGAACCGCTCTGGAAGACGCCATGCAGATGTTGGAAACCTATGGTCTGCAGCCTGAAATGGGTCATAAAGAAGTGGGCGGCGTAAAGGCGAAAATCGGGGAAGCAGGCAGCTTGGACCACGTTCTGGAACAGATGGAAATCGACTGGCGTTTTGCTCCTGCCGTACAGGCAGCCGACAATGAACTGCTTGCCAGGATTTTGGTAAAGGAAGCATTCCGGCTTAACGGTCTCGAAGTATCGTTCCAGGCCAAACCAATCCATGGCGTTGCCGGAAGCGGCGAACACACACACACTGGTATGGCGGTCCGCTTGAAATCCGGTAAGATAGTCAATTTGTTTGCACCCAAGGATATGAAAAAAGAGTTCATGAGCGCTGTCGGTTATGGTGCTATCATGGGTCTGCTGAAGAACTACGAAGTGGTGAATCCTTTCGTAACTTCCACCAACGATGCCTTCAATCGCCTGAAACCCGGTTTTGAGGCGCCGGTCTGCATAGTCACCTCCCTGGGACACAGTCCGGAAATCCCTTCCCGCAACCGCACCATTCTGGCTGGCCTTGTGCGTGATGTAGATAACCCGCTAGCTACCCGTTTTGAAATCCGTGCCTTCAATCCGTTCAGCAACTCATATATCGGTATCGCTGCAGCTTATCTTGCCATGCTTGACGGCATCAAGGCCGTGATTGAGTCAGGAAAATCGACAAGCGAAATTCTTGGCGAGCTCTCCAAAGAACCGGACGCCAAGGGCTTCTACTTGGAAAAGGGCCGCGCATATCGCAGCGAACATGACGTATTTGACGACTATACACCGGAACAGCGTGACAAAATGTTCGGGAAACCACCTGCGACAGTATGGGAAAACATGGAAGCTTTGAAAAAATATCCGGACAAAGTGAAAGTATTGAAAGCCGGCAATGTATTGCGTCAGGATCTGATAGATGCTTTTGTCAACGGCGCATTGCTCCGTTGGAAAACGGAACTGATCGAACGGATTATCCCCGATTATCTCGATACAATCCGCGAAACAGTGTGCCTGCATGAGGAAGCCAATCCGGTTGATGATGCTGCCTGGGCAAAAATCAGCGCACTGCGTTTGTACATCGCAAAAGATGGCGCAGAAAAATCGCTGTTCACCAGAATTCGCGAAGCTCTGAACAATGGAAAATATAGTGAAGCGTCCGCACTCCAACAGGAAATGACCGCGAAAATGGGAGAACTGGGAAAACTGTACGCCTGCTATCAGAAGAACTTAATCGATTAATCTGAACCGATGCAATAAAAAAACCGGCCGAGAGGCCGGTTTTTTTACTAGAATTCGGTCACTTCGCCGCCGTTGATGCGACGCATTTGTTTCGAGTTCACGTCGAGAATTTCTCCTGCTTCAATCTTGCCTTGATGCGTGTATCCCCGGGCTTCCCAGTACCCTGTGACATATTTTTCGATAAAATCGATGCGCGTCAACCATTTGCAGCTTTTATAGCCCCAGAGATTCGGTATCACAATTCGAAGGGGGCCTCCATATTCCGGCTCCAATGGTTCTCCGGAGACTCCCCAGGAAAGCATGGAACGGGAACCCATCAGTTCAGAGAGACGAACGCAGGTAGTATAGCCTCCTGCGCTCGAAAATAGAACAAACTGCGCTGTAATATCCGGTTTGACAAAGGCAATGAAGTCATTCCAGAGAATCCCGTCCCAATCTGCCCGGACAGACCACCCGCTTACTGAGGTTAGGCGCATGTCGATCCGGCTTGCAGGAAATTTGCTTTGCAGTTCGGATAAGGTAAATTGTTGTGAACCAGCGGAGCCATTCACAGTGAGTTCCAGCGCTTCCGGAGAAATGGCAAGCACTCCTTCAGCGGCAAAAACGGGTGTGTTGAGTTGTTTTAGTCTGCTCATATGCACCTCCGTGAAACGGAATTTCCAATATTAGTATAACATAGTCTCGAATGCGCAAGGCAGGATTTTATAGTCTTTTCAGGGAAATAAACCAATTATGATTAAAGCTTTTTTCATGCGTCATTGGGCTGCGTTTTTGTTGGGCATAACCTTGCTTGTCATCACAGATCTGTTGTCCTTGATGATACCCCGTTCCATAGGGAAGGCAGTGGACGCCATCGGCTCCAAGGGTGATGTTGCAGGATATCTGGGGATTGTTGCTGCAGTTTCCATTCTTATGGCATTTCTGCGTTTTTTCTATAGAGAATGTATCATGGGAACGACACGACGCTTGGAACATTATTTGCGCGCCAGGATTTTTAGTCATGCTTTGCGACTTCCTTCCGCATTTTATGACGAAGAAGGCCCTGGAAAAGTGATGGCTCTGACGGTCAATGACGTCACATCAGTACGCATGGCGGTTGGTTTTGGCGCGATGATGCTGGTGGATGCGGCTGTGATGGGAGTGGTGGCTTTTACCGTAATGTTCCGCAGTATTGATCCAACCCTTGCATTATTGGCTATTTCACCACTACCGGCAGTATTGGTCATCACAGCGTTTCTGGGGAGGATTGTGCATAAACGGTTCCGCAGGGTCCAGGAAAAATTTGGTTCACTCACAGAATTCACACAGGAACTCTTTGGGGGAGTGAAAATTATCCAGGCATTCGGAGCGGAAAATCGTCTGATTGGGCGATTTTCTGCCGTAAACAATGACAATATGCTGGCAAATCTCTCGCTGGCCCGTGTGCAGTCGGTACATTTTCCCCTGACGCATGTGGCGCCGGTTTTTTGTTACGCAATCTCCCTGCTCGCAGGCGGACGCCTGATTATGGAAGGGAAAATCAGTGTGGGGGATCTGGCTGCGTTTACCGGATATCTGAGCCTGATTATTTGGCCGGTTATGGGCCTGGGCTTTCTGATCAACATCGTGCAGCGCGGTTCGGCGTCCTTCATCCGGATCAATGATTTTTTGGCAAAACCGGCGGATGAAGAATCGGATGAAACCAATATTCCCGAAATGGAGCCTTTGGGAAGTGATGTGGAATTCCGTCATCTCACTTTCAGGTATCCTCTGGCAACAGCCCCGAGTATTGCAGACGTATCACTGCATATTCCAGCTGGCGCGACAGTAGGAATTGTTGGACGCACGGGTTCAGGCAAGACGACTTTGTTGCGATTGATTATGAGACTGTACCCTGTTGCCACTGGAGAGATCTTTGTCGGTGGGGAAGATGTATCCCAAATGAGAATGGAACGCCTGCGAGGTACCATCGGTTATGTGCCGCAGGATGCAGCACTGTTTTCTGCGACGATCGGAGAAAATATTTCCTTCAGCCGGGAATACAGCCGGGATGAAATAAGGTGGGCTGCCAGAACGGCTGTGGTGGAAGCAGATATTGATGCCCGTGCAGAAGGGCTTGAAACCGTTCTGGGGGAAAAAGGGGTCAGGCTTTCCGGCGGGCAGCGACAGAGAGTGGCTTTGGCGCGCGCTATTGTAAGAAAACCTTCCATCCTGTTGCTTGACGATGTATTTGCCGCGCTCGATTACCAGACGCAGGCGGATTTGATCGATAATCTCAGGGCGATGGAAACTGGCCGGACTACCATTATTGTTTCTCAGCGGGTGGCTGCGATAAAGCATGCCCAGTTTATCGTGGTGATGGATCACGGACGAATTTGTGAACAGGGGACCCATGATGAGCTTATCGCTTCCTGCGGTCTGTACTATAAGCTTTATGAACAGCAGTTAGCCGTTGGTGAAATCGCATGAGTCCAAATTTCCGCGCCCGACCGTATGACGATAAAGATGCATCGATCAAGCCGCTGGCAGATATTGCATTACTCAGGACGCTATGGAAAATTGCTGAACCGGTACGTTCCTTGCTTGGCTTGGCCTTTATATTTATGCTCGCGGATATTTCTTCCGATCTGG
>CAZXCC010000047.1:0-15653 GCA_964638945.1 uncultured Veillonellaceae bacterium
ACCAGACCTACCCGGACATCTGACGTCCGGCTTCCACCACAATGTGTCGGAGTTCGGCAATCATCGTTGATTCAGGCATGATTAAGGTAATCATTCTGACATTGAGTCAAAGTATCAATTTCAATTCCCATCGATTTTAACTTCATTTGTGCGATTTTCAGGTCCAGTTCGTACGGAAGGTTGTGAACTTCGTTGGACATGTTTTTATGATTCTTGAGAATATGCAAGGCTGCCATTGTCTGCAATGCAAAAGACAAATCCATGATTTCCGTCGGGTGACCATCGCCGGCTGCCAGATTGACCAGGCGGCCTTCGGCCAGGAGATATATTTTTCTCCCATCATCAAGCTGGAATTCTTCAATATTTTTGCGGACCAGACGAGTCGATTTGGCTAGTGCCTGTAAATCGTTCTTGTTGACTTCCACATCGAAATGTCCTGCATTGGAAAGAATCGCACCCGGTTTCATCATTTCCATGTGTTCTCGTCGAATCACATCATTGCAGCCTGTGACCGTGACAAAAACATCTCCGCATGCTGCCGCTTTACTCATCGGCAACACCTGGTACCCGTCGAATACAGCTTCCGCAGCCTGAATCGGATTGATCTCCGTCACCACGACGTTTGCACCCAGACCCTTGGCGCGCATGGCCACTCCTTTTCCGCACCATCCATATCCTGCTACAACCACAGTTTTGCCGGCAATGGAAAGATTTGTGGTACGCATGATACCATCCCAGACAGATTGACCGGTACCGTATCGATTATCAAACAGGTGTTTGCAGTATGCGTCATTAACTGACATCATTGGGAATTTCAGTTTTCCCTGGGAAGCCAGAGCCCGCAGACGGATGACACCCGTGGTGGTTTCTTCCGAACCACCCATTACATTCGGCAACAGGTCGGAGCGATCTCCATGCAGCAACGCAACCAGATCTCCGCCGTCGTCGACGATAATCTGCGGTTTGGTATCGAGTGCGGCATGAAGAAAATCGTCATACTCTTCCTGCGTGGTATTGTACCAGGCGAATACACCGACTCCGTCTTCTGCGAGAGCAGCTGCAACATCATCATGGGTTGACAGCGGATTACTGCCGGTGACGACAACATTCGCTCCGGCATTTTTTAACACTTTGCAAAGATAAGCCGTTTTTGCTTCCAGATGAACGGTCACTGCCATGTTGATTCCCGCCAGAGGCTTGCTGACGGAGAATTCGGCATTCAGCGCATTCAGCACCGGCATATGTTCCATAACCCAGCGGATTTTATCGTGGCCCTGCGGTGCCAGTTTGGGGTCGCGAATAATTGATTTCATTATTATTCTTCCTTTCTTATTGCCAATTTATTTATGGCAGGCTCATAAGGAGCCTTTAGGATTCCTGCTTCAGTAATAATCGCAGTGACATTGTCGGCGGGTGTGACATCAAATGCCGGATTGAATGCGGAAACACCAAACGGAGCCGTTCTGACCCCGGCAAAATGAAATACTTCATCCGGGTTTCTCTCTTCAATCGGTATCAGGCTGCCGTCCGCAATGGAGAAATCGAAGGTGGAAAGTGGAGCCGCAACATAAAATGGCAGACCGTGAGCCTTTGCCAACACCGACAAGCCATAAGTCCCGATTTTATTTGCAACGTCACCATTGCGTGCGATCCGGTCGGCACCGACGATAACCGCTTCAACCCGCCCTGTTTTCATCACCCAGGCGGCCATGTTGTCGGTGATCAGAGTTACCGGTATTCCCTGACGCGACAGTTCATACGAAGTCAGGCGTGCGCCCTGGAGCAACGGACGGGTTTCATCGGCATATACACCGGTGATGTTTCCGGCTTGCCATGCTTTTGTTATGACTCCTAATGCGGTTCCTACGGCAACCGTCGCCAGAGCGCCTGCGTTGCAGTGGGTCAGAACGGATACCGGCCTTGTGAATAAAGAAGCACCGCGTATGGACATGCGCTCGTTTGCGCTGCAGTCTTCGTCCGCGATTGCGACGGCTTCGTGTTCCAGGAGGACTGCTTGTTCTTCCGGGGAAAGAGCAGAAGAAAAGCCGGCCACAACTTTCATCATCCGCTCGATAGCCCAGAAAAGGTTAACAGCCGTAGGTCGTGTCTGCCGTAACTCATTGGCCATTTCGGGGAGCGCATCGGATATTTTCACACCGGAGCGCAAAAGTTCATGCGCACCGAGTACCAGGCCGAATGCCGCAGCAGCACCTATGGCAGGCGCTCCTCGCACTTCCAGCCGCCGTATGGCTTCAGCAACACGGCGGTAATCGTGGCATTCAATGGTTGTTTCCTGCAAGGGCAGTCGGGTCTGGTCAAGCAAGACCAGAACATTATTTTGCCAAGACAAGGTTTTAATATGTTTCATATCAAAGTGTAAACCCGCCAAATTCCCGCAAAGCGTGATGACAGTCGCATTCCGAATCGATTTCAGTATGTTCGATTGTTTGTGCAATGAGGTTGCGGATATTCTCCCCATTTTGCGCCATGGTATCGAGAACTTCCTTATGCGTCAGGTTTTCAGTGCTGATACCGGCTCCAAAATTCGTCACCATGGAGACAGTAACATAACACATTTCTGCTTCACGAGCCAGAACGGCTTCCGGTACGCCTGTCATTCCGACAACATCACCGCCCATTCTGGCGTAAGCCTTCACTTCTGCTGCTGTTTCAAAGCGAGGTCCTTCCGTACATATGTAGCATCCCGACTCATGCGCGGACAAATTCAGAGCATTTGCCAACGCTTTCATTTCTCGACGGAGCTGAGGACAGTATGGATGTGTCATATCCACATGGACAACACCGCGTTCTCCACCCTCATAAAAAGTTGATATACGGCTTTTTGTCAGATCGATGAACTGATCCGCCAAGACAAAATCACCTGGTTTCATGGACAGATTGAGTGAGCCCACTGCGGTTGTTGCCAAGATTTTACGGATACCGATTTTTTTTAACGCCCAGATATTGGCACGATAATTGATCAAGTGCGGAGGGATGGAATGACGGCTACCGTGACGTGGGATAAAAGCCACCTGTTTTCCCGCCAGAGAGCCTGACTGACAGGCCACAGGACCGTAAGGGGTATCAATGTTGATGCGGGTGACATTTTTCAGCATTGTCGGGTCATATACTCCTGTACCGCCGATGACTGCCAGTTTGGGTTCAAGCATCATGATTTTCTTCTCCCTTACCACAACTATCAAGAACAATTGCCAGCAAATCAGAGATTTTTTCCAGTTTGTAATCAGGTTCTGCAGCAAGCAGTTCAGCCCAGTCAACACTGCTCCAGCGAACCGCAGCCGTTTTGACGCCCGCTCTGCGTCCGCTCAATATATCGTGAGGACTGTCCCCCACCATGATGCAGTCGCATGCAGAAAGTTTGACTGCTTTCAATGCAGCGAGCACAGGTTCCGGTTCCGGTTTGTGCTTTTGTGTTTCATCCAGGCCGATGACCGTATGGAAGTATTGCTCCATGTGAAAAAGGCGAAGGCCGCGGCGCGCTGTTGCAGCAGTTTTGGAAGTGACCACTGCAAGTATCACACCGGAATCATATAGAGTTTTGACGGTATCGTATACTCCGGTAAAGATGCCTGCCAACTGATCGTGGTGCGCCAGGTTAAATGTGCGGTAGGTGGCGATGACTTCCTCTTCCTGCCCTGGGGCCATCACTTCCATTGCTGCACGAAGAGGTTTTCCCATAAATGGCTTGATGTCTTCCAGTGAAACTTCACGCTGAAAATGAGTCTGGATCGTATGTTGAAATGATTTGAGAATCAACGGGGTCGTATCAAGAAGAGTCCCATCAAGGTCAAAAAAGACCGCTTTGAAACATAAACCGGCAGAATTTTTCACAGTTAGCCCCTTTCATTAAGAAATTATACACTGAAAATCTTTGTGGGCAAAACAAAAAGAGCTGCAAATCCATTAATGCAAATATCATGCCAATCAATTAACCACTTTCCAGCCATATCGGACTGATGTTCATACACTGGATATTTGCCTGATTTCATCACAGTTTGTGGTGATGCATTAAAATTCACTAATTATTGCAGAATGATTGTCGCATGTGAAAAAAATTGCTCATAATTTTGAACCGCATGACTATTCTGGCGAAACTCTATCCTTTGACAAGTTCCAGCGACGCATATTTTCTATTAATGCATAATCTGTCAGGTCGAAATGGATTGGAGTCACAGAAATATTTCCCGACTGAATGGCAGCAACATCGGTATCGGCACTATTCGGCGTCTGCATCGCTGTCCCGGACATCCAGTAATAAGTGCGACCGCGCGGATCGACACGCTTTTCAAAGGCATTTGCATATTCAATGACTCCCAATCGGGTTATGGCAACTCCGGAAATTTCTTCCTGTGGAATGGGAGGAACATTAACGTTCAACAATGTGAATGGTGGAAGCTTTTGTGACAGTACCTGTGACACCAGTCTGCGGCAAAAATCAGCGGCCGGAGCAAAATCCGGCTCATCATCGGTCGCCAGGGATATGGCGATAGCCGGCACTCCATGCATTGCTCCCTCGACAGCAGCACTGACGGTACCGGAATAAAGAACATCCGTTCCAAGATTGGGGCCATGATTAATGCCGGAAACGACCAAATCCGGAGGAGCATCCATGAGAGAGTCCAGAGCAATTTTCACGCTGTCTGCGGGAGTTCCGCCGATACGCCAACCGGATATGCGGGCATCGGAAAAGGTGTTTTCAGTCACCCAGATCGGGTGGTACACGGTAATGGAATGACTTGTGGCGCTTTGTTGGTGTGAAGGAGCCGCAACAACGATTTCCGCAACATCCTTTAAAGTGTTCCATAAGGCTTTGATGCCCGGTGCGTCGATTCCATCGTCGTTTGTCAGTAATATGCGCATATTTTTCCTCCATTGACAATCATATTGAGATGTTCAAGAAAGTTGAAACCTTACATTACTCCCAACAATTTGTGAGTTTGAGGAATTACACGGACCGTGGTCAACTTCTCCAGAGCAAGGGTCTGCCACTGCAGAATTTTTTTCGCAGAGACAGCCGTCACATCGTTCACAGGAGTAACCGGTTGAAGCACTACGGGAATCGTTCCGTCAACTGCCGACACCAGTTCCACCGTGCGAGAGATTTCTTCTTCCGTGGTTTCTCCAGTCAACACCACCTTGACATAGACCTCTTTTTTCGCTGCGATTTGTAAAAATTCAGCGTGTTTCTGCCAGAAGATTTTTCCGTTCATAGAACTCGGCAATTTAATGTCCATCGAGATGATGTCTACTGCACTCAGAACTGACTCCAGTGCTGCCGGCAACGTGCCGTTGGTTTCCAAAAACGTCCGGACCCCCGTACTTCTAATTTCGGCAAGCGCAAAAACCGCAGCCGGGGTAAGCAGCGGTTCCCCTCCGGTGATGCTAACGGAGTGATGCGGACTTTGGCATAATTTTGCAACCGCTTCCACCATTCTATGCAACGGCACTGGGTTGGGAATTTGCGCAAAAAACCTTTCGCCTGGTTGCAGTTCGATACGTGCGGATGTCTGCGGTAAAAAGGATTCCTGCGTGTCACAATATCGACAGGAAATATTGCAGCCGGCAAGTCGAACAAACACCTGCCGGCACCCAACATATAACCCTTCCCCCTGTATCGACGAAAAAACCTCGATCAAGTTGGCTGCCGTCTGAACGCTCACTGAGATTAAGCCTCCGGTATGTAGGCAGCGCAGGAACGAGGAGATTCCCATACTTTTACTGCATAGATTTTCACCCTGTTGGAAAAATCAATATGAGAACACAAGGCATCATAAATATACCGGGAAATATGCTCGGCTGTCGGCGGCATCTCGGCGAAGGCAGCTGTTTCATTCAGGTAATAATGGTCCAAGGTTAGCAGAACTTCTGTTACATGTTGCTTCAACACCTTGAAGTCAATCAGCATTCCGCAATCATCAAGCGTATCACCGCGAACGACCACTTCTACGCGCCAGTTGTGACCATGCAGACGGCAGCATTTTCCCTTGTACTCGGGTAGCCTGTGAGCCGCCTCAAATTCATCAGTAATCGTTAATTCAAACAACGAATAATTCCTCCATCCGGTTGGGCAAAGAAAAAGTGAGCTGTGAGCCCACTTTTCATTTTGCAGCCTGTTTGCTCAACATGTTTTCCTTTTGAAAAGTGCCGAGAACTTCCTGATAGCTTATGTTGCGGGTATGTGTCGTATGGCTCCAGTTTCGGTCGTGTCTATGGCGATAACCGATGAAAGTGATGGGAACCCAGCTGTAAATAAAGACTGGATATAACAGCATATAAAACCAGCATTTGGCAGGAGCCTTAATTTTTGCGAGGATAACGAGCGGGAAAATATATTGGCCAAAAGCAACAACGGCCCAGATTTCCCATGGAATAATCGTATAAAGAATGTTGGTATAAAATGGCTCATATTGATGAATGAAACTCAAAACAAGAAAAGTAATGGATAAAATCAAAAAGTGTGGTTGGAGTAAATGCAGGATTCCATCAAGCAGCCTGATGTCGCGACGTTTGATTCCTTCTGCAAACAAACGGGGAATATATCGGGCTGCAACGTCAAAATGTCCTTGCGCCCAGCGTTTTCGCTGGTTCCATGACTGCATGAATGTCAGAGGTTTTTCATCATAGACGATGGCGTCATGCGCCCAGGTGGTACGGATTCCTTCCATGAGACACTTCATGGTAAACTCCAGATCTTCCGTGAGGCAGGTGGCGCCCCATCCATGTCTCTTCAGCACATCCGTTGCTATAACCATTCCGGTGCCGCCGAGACAACTGCTCAAGCCGATTCTATATTTGGCAAGATGCCAGATATGATCCACAACCCAGAAACAAATGGCAAATGTGCCGGCTACCCAGGTATCAGTCGGGTTTTTTGCATCAAGATATCCTTGGATGACAGTTTCTCCTTTTAGCAGATGCTGGTTCATGACTCGCAAAAAGTTCGGATGAACGAGGTTGTCTGCGTCAAAAATTGCAACTGCGTCATATTGTTTCGGTAACGCAAACAGCTTGGCAAAGCCCCACTCCACAGCAAATCCTTTGCCGCGGTTTTCCTGGTCGAAACGCTCCAAAACATTGGCGCCGGCGTCTCTGGCCACATCGGCAGTCCTGTCATGGCAATTGTCGGCGATCACATAAATATCAAACAAATGCTTGGGATAATCCAGAATATGAAAGTTTTCGATTAATTGGCCGATGACCTTTTCTTCGTTATGAGCAGCCACCAGAATTGCAAAATTTTTGGACGGCTCCGTATCATACCTGCGTGGCGAACGGAACAAACCAAAAAAGGAAAGGAAAAAATAATACAGCGTGAAAAAAACAATAATCAATTGTACAGGCAACATCACATAATCAAATGGATAATTCATGGGCACGTCCTTTCTGAGTACGATGCTATTTTGCGGAAAAAAGACTGTTGATCGGGCCGAAAAGCATGAAAGCAAAACATGGCGCAAACAACCAACCGTCAGGACGGAAGTACAAGAGAGCGCCCACAGCTGCCAGTGTCAAGATGACCGGCACTGGTTTGATTTTTTCTCCCTGGCCTTTAAAGTCCGGATATTTTATTGTACTCACCATCAGATAACCGACAACGGCGACAAAGAGTGGAAAAAACCAACCCGGCGCACGGTACTGCATCATGACAAAAGTCGCTATCACTGCGCCGCCTGCCGGAATCGGCAATCCCATGAAGTATCCTTTGACCGTGGAAGCATTCACGTTGAACCGGGCCAGCCGAAATGCTCCGCAACAGGCAAAAAACGCAGCGATGCATGCGCCGATCCATCCGAAGTCTTTTAACATGAAAACATAGGCGATGACTGCAGGTGCTACCCCAAACGATCCAAGATCGCACAACGAATCCAGTTCCTTGCCAAAGTCACCGCTTACCCCCAGGTAACGGGCTACCCTGCCGTCAAAACTGTCTGCAACCACTGCGCCGACGACAAAATAGGCAGCCAGAGTGAAATCAGCATTGAAAACAGCTATGATGGCAAAAACACCGAACACAAGATTCAGAGATGTAAAAAAATTAGGAATCCAGTTCTTTTTCACATCGGGATCCTCCCTATCACGGTCAGGCCGCCTTTGACACGCTGGCCTTTTTGAACAAGCAGTTCAACGTTGCGTGGCATAATTACTTCAGTGCATGAACCAAACTTGATCATGCCGTACAACTGACCCTGAGTCAAATCAGTGCCCAGAGTGACCCAGGATACTATTCTCCGTGCCAGAATCCCGGCGATTTGAGTTACCAGAATCTTGCAGTGTACTGACTCAATGCCAATTGCATGCCTTTCATTCTCCCAGGCGGCAATCGCTTTATATGCCGGACGAAATCTTCCGCAGACATATTGTTGAAATTTTATGGTGCCGGCAATCGGACTGCGGTTCACATGGACGTCAAATGGTGAAAGGAAGATACTGACCCTGATTCCGGGTTCTCCAAGATATTCATCTTCCTGGACTTCCGTAATGCACATGACTTTCCCATCAGCCGGAGACAGGATGTGGTTGTTGTCAAAAACAACTTTGCGGGGAGGATTGCGAAAAAAGAAAATTAAAAAACCCAACACAATTGCAGGCAAGATTGCCCAAAACCAATTTGCAGCCATTCCAATCAAGGCTGTAATGCACAACATGATGCCAATGAAAGGGAATCCCTCTTTCACGACCGGGAAAACCTTCATCCAGTAGCCTCCAACCTTTGTCAATTTGCCAAACAACATTAGAAAACCCGGCTTACGCCGAGCCTCAGGCGACTGCGGAATGTTTAATCAATGAACAGAAGCAAGCGAGGCCACTTGCTTCTATCAAATTCAATAACAATTATAAACCATGAATCAACGAGTTGTCCATGCAGCCGCAAGAACTCGCGCAACAAAACGGGGCAATGCCAGCATCCTCACGAAACGGCTGGGCTGACAAAGCAAGCGGTAAAGCCATTCCAGCCCTGAATGCTGCATCCAGAGCGGCGCCCGCGTTACTTTTCCCGCCATAACGTCAAAAGTGCCCCCAACACCGATCATTACAGGAACATTGAGGGTGGAAAAATTGCGTGCCAGCCATTTTTCCTGTTTGGGAACACCCAATGCACAAAGCAGTATATCCGGTTTTGCCTCCACTATCTCCTGGAGAACCGAAGAATCCTCCGACGCAAAATATCCATTACGAATCCCCACGGAAATCAAACCGGGGCAAATTTCTCCAGCTTTTGCCGCCGCCGCTTCTGCGATCCCCGGCGACGCCCCAAGCCAATAAATGCGGTAACCGGAACGAGCGGCGAGTTGCAAAAGCCTTTGTGTCAGATCGTACCCTGCAACTCTTTCAGGAACGGCAAATCCCAGTTTTCTAGCTGCCCAGACAACGCCTGCTCCATCAGGAAGAACAAGATCCGCAGCATTCAAAACGTCGAGCAGCTCTTTGTCGTCCTGCGCTGTCATGACCATCTCCGCATTGGCGGTCGCGATGATGTGCGGCCTGCGTTGCCGGATAAACAACTCCAGTGTGTCGAGGGCTTCCGGCATGGAAATACGGTCGACTTTCACTCCCAGGATATCAGCAAGTTGACGATTCGACACGTGCATCACCGGGTTACAGGCTGTAGTTTGGAGACTCTTTTGTGATGTTGACGTCATGCGGGTGGCTTTCTTTGAGACCGGCTGAAGTAACACGGATAAAGCTTGTTTTGTTTTTCAGTTCGTCGATATTGCCTACGCCGCAATATCCCATACCCGCACGCAGTCCGCCCAGCAGCTGGAATATCGTATCAGCCACCGGACCTTTGAACGGAACACGCCCTTCGATTCCCTCAGGAACCAGTTTGTCCGCGTTCTCCTGGAAATATCGGTCTTTGCTGCCTTCAGCCATAGCGCTGAGCGATCCCATGCCTCGATATTCTTTAAAGCTGCGGCCTTGATAAATAACTGTTTCTCCCGGGCTTTCTTCCGTACCGGCAAGCAAATTGCCCACCATGACAACATCGCCGCCTGCGGCGATAGCTTTGGTGATATCACCGGAATACTTGATTCCGCCGTCCGCGATTACCGGTACGCCAAATGGTTTGGCTGCCTGTGCACAGTTGTATATGGCTGAGATCTGCGGTACGCCAATACCGGCGATAACTCGTGTCGTACAGATTGACCCAGGGCCCATCCCCACTTTCACGGCGTCAACCCCTGCTTCCACAAGGGCTTCCGTAGCAGCAGCCGTTGCGATATTTCCGGCAATCAGCTCAAGGCTTGGATATGTGGTCCGGATGGCTTTGATGGCATTCAGCACTCCCCGGGAATGCCCATGTGCAGTATCCACTACGATAACATCGACTTTTGCTGCGACAAGGGCTGCCAGGCGATCCATAAGGTCAGCGCCGACACCGACAGCGGCAGCCGCCAGCAGGCGTCCCTTTCCATCTTTGGCGGAGTTGGGATATTTTTGTGCTTTTTCGATGTCCTTGATTGTGATCAGGCCTTTTAGATTTCCGTCGTTGTCAATTAAAGGCAATTTTTCGATGCGATGCTTGCCCAGAATTTGTTTTGCTTCTTCCAGTGAAGTTCCCACCGGTGCTGTGATTAGATGTTCATGAGTCATACAATCGCTGATTTTTTGCGAGAGATCCGTTTCGAACCGCAAATCACGATTCGTTATGATTCCCACCAGTTTGCCGTTTTCCGTAATCGGCACACCGGAAATACGGTACCTTTCCATTAGGTTGTGAGCATCCTGCAATAAATTATGGGGAGCAAGGAAAATCGGATCGACAATGATTCCGTGTTCTGAACGCTTCACTTTATCAACTTCATCAGCCTGACGCTCGATGGACATGTTCTTGTGGATGATACCGACACCACCTTCACGAGCCATGGCAATCGCCATTCTGGCTTCGGTAACAGTATCCATGCCGGCGCTGATGATAGGTATCTTCAGGCGAATGTTTCTTGACAATTTTGTGGTCAATTCCACATCTTTCGGTAAAATTTCCGACATATTGGGCAATAGCAGCACATCATCAAAAGTCAGTGCATCAGGTCCAAATTTTTCGTGTGTCATGCAGGCGTCCCCTCCCCCAAGTTATTTTTAATAGTATACCACAACAAAATTGCGGTATCTACCGTGTTTGCAACAATCATATGAAAGCTTTACAATTTGGATTTTTCCTTACCTGGCCATATCAAATTCTTTACAATCCAAGCAAGGTTTTACCCCGAAAACGTCGAATTATTCTTATGAATATGAGGGGAGGCTGCCTTCTGTGTCCAAAACGCCTGCATCTCGTTTGTTTTGTATCATTCATATAGGGTCCGAGCAGATCACACTGCAACTCAGCGAGTATTCCAGCATTAACGACCTTCGTGTAATTGAGAAAACTACACGGGAAGTGTTCCTGGGCGAAGAGACATTCAAAACAGGCCGTATCAGTTTTACTACTGCCGGACAGCTATGCAACCTGTTGCGCGGATACAAGCGTCTGATTCAAGAATATGGAGTCAAGGATTTTCGCGTCATCGCCACAACTGCGCTGCGTGAAGCAGAAAACCAGCATTATATTGTGGATCAGGTGCGTATCAGAACTGGTTTTGAGCTGGAAGTAGTCGATATGTTGCAGGAGATTTTCTTCAAATATGCGGCACTCTATAATACGGTGCAGAAACATTCTCTGGAACCCGGGGAAGACGCATTGCTGTTTGTTGACATTTCCTCCGGCGGTCTGGGCTTTACATTGCTGAAACAGGGCGAAATCCATTATCAGCAGAACATTCATATCGGAGCTTTGCGTATCAAAGAAAGTTTTGACAAAAACCAAAGGGAATCGATTCATTTTCATCAGGCTCTTTCCGAATATATCTACAGCTCGATCGAAGCGGTTCAGGATGGCCTGGCTTCGCACAAAATCAAATATATTGTCACGTCCGGCAATGAAAATCACCTGCTCCTGCAAATGCTCGGGCGCAGTTCCACAGAACGGTTGACTGTGGTCAGCCGGGAAGAATTCAACATCCTGTATGAAAAAGTAAAGAATCTAAATCTGCCGCAGTTGATGAAAATGTTTAATTTGGTGGAAAGCAAGGCGGAAATGGTTTTGCCGACCATCGTTCTCTATAGCCAGATCCTCTCCATTACAAACGCACCCGAAATAATCTTTCCCGATGCGCAGTTGGTTGATGGAGTTACATTGCTGCATACTGCAGAAAAGACCAGGGATCCGCTCATCGCGGAACTCGAACGGCAAGTCTATTCCCTTGCAAGAAAAATCGGCCAAAAATATCGTTATGAAATTCCTCATTCCCAGGCAGTGGAAACGTTGTCACTGCAAATTTTCGATGCTTTGTCTCCATTGCACGGCATGGACCGCCGCGACCGTTTTATGCTGCAGGTGGCGGCTATTTTGCATGATATCGGCAAGTACGTCAGTTTGCGGAAACATTATTTTTATTCTTACCGCTTGATTCTGTCATCGGACATCCTTGGATTTGCTGAAAAAGAAAAAGAAGTGATCGCCAATGTCGCTCACTACCATTCAAAAGGCACACCTTCCGATGTCGATGCAAATTTTGCCTGTTTGGAAAGAGATGATAAGGTCAAAGTGGCAAAGCTTGCCGCCATGATTCGTCTGGCTGACTCTGTAGACCGTAGTCACCGTCAGAAGGCAATGCCCTGTGATATAAAGCTCCGGGGCGATAGTCTGGAATTCAGGGTGACGCCGCTTGAGGATTTTTCTCTCGAAAAATGGACTTTTGAAGACAAAGCTGACTTTTTTGAAAATGTGCATGGGATTCGACCCGTCTTGATAAATCTGTCTGGAGGTAGTTATGGCGTTTGATAAACCGGAATATTATCTCAACAGAGAACTCAGTTGGCTGAAATTCAACGAACGCGTACTGGGTGAAGCTGCAACGAAAGACAATCCCCTTTTGGAAAGGCTGAAATTTTTTGCCATTACAAGCGCGAACCTCGATGAATTTTTCATGGTCAGAGTCGGCACATTAAAAAATCAGGTTGAAGAATCCAATGAATGGATTGATGCTGCCGGCATGAATCCTGAGCAGCAACTGAAAGAGATTGCCCTGTCCGTTCATAAAATGGTCAAAAATCAGTACCGGTTGCTCAAAGATATGAAACGAGAGCTGGAATCGCATGCCTTACCTTTTATTCAACCGGAAAAACTGTCTCAGTTTTCCGCCGAATGGCTGCGGAAATATTTTGATAATATTATCTCCCCTGTTTTAACGCCGCTGGCCGTTGATGCAAGCCATCCCTTCCCTTTTCTTGCCAACCGCAGCCTGAACTTGGGCGTCAGCCTCATTGAAAAAAATGGAGATAACAGCATTGCAGTCATTCAGGTTCCGGGCGTTCTGCCACGGATCCTCGAAGTACCGTGCAATAACCGCAAACGTTGTTTTGTCTTTCTTGAAGATGCCATACGGATTCATTGCAAGCAACTTTTTCACGGGTATAGAATCAAGAGCGTTGTTCCTTTTCGCATTACAAGAAACGCGGATTTTCTCATCGACGAAGAGGAAACAGACGATCTTGTTCAGGAAGTCGAGCGCTCATTGCGTCAGCGCAAGCGCGGACGCGCTGTTCGACTGGAAATAGCCGTTTCCGACAACAAAGACCTTAAAAAATTTTTACTGGATGAGTTGCGCATCTCTGTCGATGACCTGTATGAAATCAATGGTCCTCTCGACCCGACCTGCTTTGCCAAATTCGCTGATATGCCGGGTTTTGAATCATTGCGACAATCTCCCATCCAAACCCAGCGGCCGCTCGAACTGCTTAATCAGGATGATTTATTTGCTGCGATTCGGGAAAAAGACATTTTGCTTCACCATCCCTATGAATCGTTTCGTCCAGTCATCGATTTCGTGCGTCAGGCTGCGGAAGATCCGGATGTACTGGCGATTAAACAGACTCTCTATCGAGTCAGCGGCAATTCGCCAATCGTGCGTGCGCTGGCCCAGGCTGCCGAAAACGGCAAACAGGTTACGGTTGTTGTTGAAATACTGGCTCGTTTTGATGAAGAAAACAACATTCTCTGGGCGCGACGCCTGGAAGAAGCCGGTTGTCATGTGATATACGGTATGGTCGGCCTGAAAACCCATGCGAAGATGTGTCTGGTCGTGCGTCGTGAGGATGGAGGAATCAAACGATATGTTCATATGGGTACAGGAAATTATAATGATACTACAGCCCGAATCTACACCGATATGGGACTTTTTACGACCAATGACCAGTTCGGCGCCGATGCATCCAATTTTTTCAATGTTCTGACCGGATATTCCGATCCTCCACTCTGGAACAAATTAACTGTTGCGCCACTTGGCCTCAGGACCAAAATCAGCGAGCTGATCGATCAGGAAATTGCCTGCGCTGCTATCGGAAAACCGGCGCGTATTATTGCCAAAATGAATTCGCTTGTTGATAAGGACATTATCGCCAAGCTCTATGCAGCATCGGCCGCCGGCGTCAAAATCGACCTGATTGTCCGTGGTATCTGCGTTTTGCGACCAGGTATCCCCGGCGTCAGTTCCAACATTACGGTGCGAAGCATCGTGGGTCGTTTCCTCGAACATAGCCGCATTTTTTACTTCCGGTGCAATGAAGAAGAACATTGTTTCCTTTCCAGTGCCGATTGGATGCCTCGCAACTTAAACAACCGCATTGAATTGTTTTTCCCCATTGAATATGATGCTCACAAAAAACGTATTCTGGGAATTCTGGAACTGTTGCTCTCTGATAATCAAAAATCTCATGAAATGAAAGCGGATGGTTCCTACAAACAGCGCAAGGTTTCAGGCAAAGTGAAGATCTGTGCCCATAACGAATTGCTTCGCATGGCTCGTGAATCAGCCAGCGCCGCTATCTTGCCTTCCTGGCAAACAGTACCGATAATCAGACCGATTGAATGAATTCGTTCGGAGGGATGAACCATGGAAATTATTCTTTTTCGGCATGGCAAAGCAGAGACTTATTCTGACGCCAAACCGGATTTTGATCGGGAATTGACGTCACTTGGACAAAAAAAAATGAAACAGGCTGCGCGCGGACTTGCCGGTTGCCTGTTTCCTGAAGGAAATATCATAATCTGGACAAGTCCTCTGGTTCGCGCAAAACAGACGGCACAAATCCTGAAAACCGCTTTTGGCAAGCGTGCCACCCTGCTCGTAGTGGATGCGGCTGCATCAGGCACTCTGGAAGAAATTGCATCAGAATGGGCCGGACTGCCGAAAGAATCCACATTGATTGTCGTGGGTCATGAACCGATGATTAGTGACTGGACCAAAGCATTGTGCGGAGCACATATTTCGTTTCGTCCCGCCAGTGCAGCATCCATCGCGTTTGATGGCGAAAATCGCCGGTCCGGACAATTATTCTGGTTCATGCGCGTCGGTGTTATGGCCCGGCTTGGTCTGTCTGCCTCTACGAAGCGTCGACAGCGTACGTAAAAATATTTTTGCTGTTTTTCGGACCTCTTCGAATGCTCCGGGCAAAGAGAAAAAATGTCGCAATGCGTCACGGCTGCGCCAGCCAAGGAATAGTTCCTGATGGAAAAGCAGCGTTGATTCCCCTTCGCCTGTCTCAATTTTCTTGAGCAGGCCTTTTATTTGATAGACGTCATGAATCTTGCC
>CAZXCC010000048.1:0-6733 GCA_964638945.1 uncultured Veillonellaceae bacterium
CCTGGGGTAGGCTCACCGGGGTGCGTCCGACCAAAATAGTGCATCGGCGACTGGACTTGGGAGAAGACCCGGCTGACATTCAGGCTTTTTTGTGCAGTTGTTACGAGGTTTCGCCTGAAAAGGCGGCTTTGCTTACAGAAGTGGCCTTGGCAAACCGTTTCCTGGTGCCCACTCCAGATACTGCGCTGCACGAAAGCCGTACCGTTTCCCTGTATATCGGCATCCCGTACTGTGTATCCCGATGCGTTTACTGCTCCTTTCCGTCGGCGTTGCTTCCGACGGACGAGGGGCAGATTGTTTGCCTGCTGGAGGCCATTGGACAGGATATACAAGCTGTGGTAAAATTGTTGAGTAATTGCGGGATGTCTGCGCAATCGCTGTATATCGGCGGCGGAACGCCAACCTGCCTGCCGGGCGTGTATTTTAAAAAACTCCTTGACTGGCTTGTGGCTGCGTTTGATATTGCAGCGATGAAAGAATTTACCATTGAGGCGGGACGCCCCGACAGTATCGACGGGGAAAAACTGGCCTGGATGAGACAGGCGGGTGTAACGCGACTCAGCATCAATCCGCAGTCCATGAACCAGACTACACTGGATCGGATTGGCAGACGGCATCAAGCTGCTGAAATTCCCGATGCGGTCAAGTTGGCGAGAGAAGCGGGCTTCCGGCTGATAAACATGGATTTGATAGCCGGCCTGCCTGGCGAGACTGCGCTTCATATGAGAGAATCGCTGGCACAGGTGTTGGAAGCAGAGCCTGAAAATATCACGGTGCATACGCTGGCGTTGAAGCGCGGGGCAGAGTTGAATGAAAGCGCCCAATTTGCAGATATGCCGGCACCATCTACAATTCGGCGGATGGTGGCTGATTCTGCCAGTGAAATCAGGGCGGCCGGACTGAAGCCGTATTATTTGTACCGACAGAAAAACTCACCCGGAGATCTGGAAAATGTCGGTTATGCCAGAACTGACTCTATTTGTGTTTATAACGTGGACATGATTGAAGAACGCCGGACCATCATCGGCATGGGTCCATCTTCTGCATCCAAAGCGGTCGTTCCTGCAGAGTGGCGTTTGGAGAGCTGTCACTTTCCTAAAGATATTCCCACATATGTGAAAAGGATTCATGAATTAGCCGCCAAGCGTGAGAGACTGATACAAAACCTGTTTCAGCACCGCACGGCAACAGACGGATAACGGGAGGAAGCACATGTTAACTTCAGGTCCGCGTGGCACACATGATATCACGCCGGCGGAATCGGTCAACTGGCGCCGGGTTGAGACTGCAGCCCGCACAATCAGTGAATCTTTCAATTACGGTGAGATTCGTACACCGATATTCGAGCATACGGAACTGTTTTTGCGCGGTATAGGCGAAACAACCGATGTCGTGCAAAAAGAGATGTACACGTTTACAGACCGGGGAGGACGCAGCGTCACTTTGCGGCCTGAAAATACTGCTGCGGTGGTTCGTTCCTATCTGGAACAAAAAATGTATGCAGACGTGGCTGCTACCAAGCTTTATTATATCGGTCCCATGTTTCGTTATGACCGACCTCAGGCGGGACGACTGCGCCAGTTTCACCAGTTCGGAATCGAAGCCATAGGTCCTGCCGGTCCTTCGGTAGATGCGGAAGTCATCGCCGTTGCCGTGCGGTTTTTTTCCAGCCTGGGGTTGCAAGACCTCAAGCTGTTGATTAACTCCGTGGGCTGTCCCAAATGCCGCCCTCAATACCGGCTGAAGCTGCAGGATTTTTTTCGGGATAAAATCGGTGGGTTCTGCGAGAATTGCCAATCGCGGTTTGATCGCAACCCGATGCGGATATTGGACTGCAAGGAAGAAAAGTGCAATAGGCTTTCCGCCGGTGCGCCGGAAATAGTGGAATGTCTGTGCGAGGAGTGCTCGGAACATTTTCTCGGACTACGCGGATTCCTGGATGCGGTGGGTATTGAATACACACTGAACCCGAGGCTGGTTCGCGGTCTTGATTATTACACGAAAACGGCATTCGAGATACAGTATCCCCTGCTTGGCGCCCAAAGCGCAGTGTGCGGCGGCGGACGCTACGATGGCCTGATCGAGGAATGCGGAGGTTCACCGACCCCCGGTATCGGATTTGCCATTGGTATTGAAAGAGTTTTACTTGCGCTGGAAAAACAGGCGCTATTGCCGCCAACAGAAGAACAGGTGCCCATATGGGTGCTGCCGATCGGCGATGGGACTAAAATTCAGGCGTTTTCTTTGCTTGACCGTTTGCGGACGGCTGGTCTGAAAGCGGATATGGACCATGTCGGGCGCAGCCTGAAGGCACAGATGAAACAGGCCAACCGCACTAATGCAAGGTTTGTGGCTCTCATTGGTGAGGATGAAGCCAGGACGCAACAGGTGACACTGAAGAATATGAAGACCGGTGAACAGACTCTTTTGACAGCCGACGCGGCAATTGATCATTTGAAACAGGAGATGAACGACTGAAATGGACACATTGGCAGGAATGAAGAGAACTCATGCTTGCGGCGCGTTGCGCCCGGCGGATTCCGGCAGTGAAGTGGTGCTTTGCGGCTGGGTATCAAGGCAGCGGGATCATGGCGGTTTGATTTTTATTGATCTGCGGGATCGTTCGGGAATGGTGCAGATCGTATTTTCACCGGAAATCAATCAGACTGCGTTGGAAAAAGCAGACAGCGCACGTACGGAGTTCGTAATCAGTGTGCGCGGGAAAGTGCGGCTGCGTTCGGAAGATACCGTGAACCCTGCGATGGCGACAGGCGCCGTAGAGGTTTGCGGCGAAGAAATCCGTATCCTGAACCCGGCCAAGACTCCGCCGTTTTATATTCAGGACAATGTGGATGTGGATGAAACCGTTCGTCTGAAGTATCGTTATCTCGACTTGCGTCGGCCGGAAATGCAATATAACCTGGTTCTTCGGCATCGGGTGGCGAAAGCTATGCGCGACTTTTTTGACCGTCGCGATTTTATTGAAGTGGAAACGCCGATGCTGACCAAGAGCACACCGGAAGGCGCCAGAGATTATCTGGTACCGAGCCGTGTGAATGCTGGCAAGTTTTATGCGTTGCCCCAGTCGCCGCAGATTTTCAAACAGATTCTGATGGTGGCTGGTATGGAACGATATTTTCAAATTGTACGCTGTTTCCGTGATGAAGATCTGCGGGCTGACAGGCAACCGGAATTTACGCAGCTCGATGTGGAAATGTCATTTGTGGATAGGGAAGATATTCTATCCATCATGGAGACTATGATTGCGGAAGTATTCAAGGTCGCTATGGATGTCGAAGTACCGTTGCCGATGAAACGGATGTCCTATGATGAAGCAATGGAGAAATATGGTTCAGACAAACCGGATTTGCGTTTCGACATGGAAATTTTTGACCTCTCTGCTGCTATGCGGGGTTCGGAATTCAAGGTCTTTGAAAGCGTGTTGGCAAACGGCGGCTGTATCAAGGGGATCAATGTCAAGGGATATGCTGCGATTCCCAGGCGCGAACTGGACGGCCTGGTCAGCTATGTAGGACAGTACGGCGCAAAAGGCCTCGCCTGGATCTGTTATACTGCGGAAGGAATCAAATCGCAGATTTCCAAATTTTTCAGCGAAGACCAGCTTGAAGCAGTGCGTAAGGCGTCACAAGCGCAAGAGGGAGACCTTGTACTCATTATTGCTGACAAGCCCTCCGTGGCAGTGAACGCGGCCGGTCAACTCCGCCTTGAAATGGCGCGCAGGATGAACCTGATCGATCCGGACAAGCTGGCTTTTGCATGGGTATTGGATTTCCCGATGTTTGAGTATGATGAAGAAGAAAAACGGTATGTGGCAATGCACCATATGTTTACTTCACCGCGTGACGAAGACGTTCAGTATCTGGCAACCGATCCGGGCCGTATCAAAGCGAAAGCTTACGATATGGTGCTGAATGGTACAGAAATCGGCGGCGGCAGCATACGTATCTTCCAGCGTGATTTGCAGGAGAAAATATTCGATACGATTGGTTTTACGAAGGAAGAAGCAAGCGAAAAATTCGGTTTTCTGCTGGAAGCCTTTGAATTCGGTACTCCTCCGCATGGCGGCATTGCATTTGGCCTGGACCGGTTAGTCATGCTGATGGCGAAACGATCTTCCATCCGCGATGTCATCGCGTTCCCCAAAACACAGAGTGCATCGGACATCATGACACAGGCGCCATCGGAGGTTGCCGCCCGTCAGCTGAAAGAGCTGTCGATACGTACAGAACTGCCTGCTAAAAAACCGCAGAAATAAGTCTGTTTTTCTTGCAGGCAGGTGCATAGTCTGATAAACTCATAAGTAGAAGATTGTTTCAAGAGATTACAATCTCAGGCACAATCCCTGCTGTGTACGTATACGTCCAATGTTTTGATCCAACACTTATACATTGGGAGCACTGACTCTGTCCGCGGCGTGAATGCCCCACTTGCTTTGGGGACTCATTATCCGGCCAGGCACGCACCCACCTGCCGGGGGCAGGTTCAAAACACGGATGGAACGGCATGGCGGGGTTTTGTTTGCAATAATGATTCCGTCTTTTGGACCCGGCAATGACAAGTCATTGGTTGGGTCTTTTGTTTTCCGGTGGAAATCATTTTGAGCGGGGCAGGATTGCTGCATTACTAGCAGAAATAATTAAAAATACTCTTTTGCATATTTCAGGAGGGATTAAAGATGGAACTGATTGATTTGCGCAGCGACACAGTGACTGTGCCGACGCAGGAAATGCGAGACGCCATGGCGACCGCTGCGGTTGGGGATGATGTATACGGTGAGGATCCGACCGTAAACGAGCTGGAAAGCCTCGGTGCCCGCATGACAGGGAAAGAAGCGGGACTTTTCGTGACCAGTGGAACTATGGGAAACCAGGTTGCTGTGATGTCGCATACAAACAGGGGAGACGAAGTGATTTGCGAGGCGGAAGCACACATATTTTATTATGAAGTTGCCGGACTGGCCGTATTATCAGGAGTACAAACCCGTCCCCTTCCTTCAGTCAGGGGGATTCTTACGGCGGAGACCATTGAAGCCGCAGTCCGGCCCGTGGACATCCATCAGCCGCGCAGCGCCTTGGTTTGTCTGGAAGATACGCACAACAGGGCCGGAGGCACTTGCTATCCGCTGGAAACTCTGGCAGCGATACGCAAAGTGGCGGACAGACATCGCATGTCTGTCCATATTGATGGTGCACGTTTGTTTAATGCGGCTGTGGCTCAGGGCATAAAAGTCGACAAAATCGCCCATTATGCCGACTCTGTGCAATTTTGCCTGTCAAAGGGACTTTGTGCTCCAGTAGGTACCTTGCTCGTCGGACGCAAGGATTTTATCAACAAAGCGCGACGTTATCGCAAGATGCTGGGAGGAGGGATGCGCCAGGCCGGAATCATAGCCGCTGCGGGCATTATCGGACTGCAGAAAATGGTGGACCGTCTGAAGGAAGACCATGCCAACGCCCGTCTTTTGGCGGAATCTCTTGCCAATCTGGGACTGATCGTCGATCTGGCGACCGTACAGACAAATATCGTGATTTTTGATGTTTCACGACAAGGACTGAAAGCTGCCGACTTTGCCGCAAAATTGAAAAAGGCTGGAGTTCTGGCAAATGTTTTCGGTGAATACAGGCTTCGCATGGTGACTCACAATGGAATCACAGACAGCGATATCAAGCAGGTCGTCGATATCGTGACTCGTCTGCTGAAAAAGGGATAGACACATGGATCTGTTTGCCGAGGCAATGGAACAGCGAGCATCGAAAAATGAACCGCTGGCCCTGCGCATGCGTCCCCGCTCTCTGGATGAATTTGTGGGGCAGGCTGAGCTGGTAGGGGAAGGCCGCTTTCTGCGGCGAGTGATTCAGGCTGACACAGTTCCTTCGCTGCTGTTTTTTGGCCCGCCTGGCACTGGGAAGACAACGCTGGCCAATATTGTTGCCCATTCCACCGGTGCGCACTTTGAAGAGATGAATGCAGTGAACGCCGGTGTAGCCGATATACGCAAAGCGGTCGAGAAAGCAAGGGAGCGTCTGCTTGGCGCCGGTCGCGGCACCATTCTGTTTATTGACGAAATCCACCGCTTTAACAAGGCGCAGCAGGATGCTTTGTTGCCTCATGTGGAGAACGGCACCATCGTGCTGATCGGCGCAACAACGGAAAACCCCTATTTTGAGGTAAATTCGCCATTGTTGTCCCGGATGCGCGTGTTGCGTCTGAAGGCATTGACCCGGAGTGAGATCATAGGCATTTTACAGCGGGCGCTTGGGGATGATGTGCGAGGTCTGGGAACGAGTCAGGTTTTTGTTACTGAGGAAATTCTGGGACTGATATCGGATCGGGCCGGTGGTGACGCCCGGGCTGCACTGAACCTTCTGGAACAGATGGTTCGTTTATCCGGCAACGAGGAATCGGTAACATTGACCCGCGACATGGTGGAGACGGTGGCGGCTGAAAAATTGCAGTCCTATGACAAAAAGGGCGACAACCATTATGATGTGGCTTCGGCTTTTATCAAGAGCATGCGCGGTTCCGATCCGGATGCTGCCCTGCATTACCTGGCCCGCATGATCGAAGGAGGAGAAGACCCGCGTTTTATTGCCAGGCGCATTGTGATTTGCGCTGCCGAGGATGTGGGAAATGCGGACCCGGTAGCATTGATGACAGCTGTGGCGGCGATGCAGGCGGCCGAACTGGTGGGATGGCCCGAAGCCCGAATCCC
>CAZXCC010000048.1:6833-15219 GCA_964638945.1 uncultured Veillonellaceae bacterium
AAATGCGTGCAAAATTTTTGTGCAAGGGCTTTGACTATTTCACAAGAGTATGTTATATTACAAATATGAATCCCGATTAAATTAGTCGGAATAAGAGGTAGCCTACATGAAAGTTTCAACCAAAAGCCGTTATGCGGTCGCAGCCATGGTCGACCTCGCACAACACTATGGCGAAGGGCCGGTGGCATTGCGCAGTGTGGCGGAACGACAACAAGTTTCAGAACACTATCTCGAACAATTGATGTCCAGTTTACGTCGGGCCGGGTTTGTGCGAAGCCTCCGCGGAGCCCAGGGAGGTTATGAGCTGGCCAAAGAGCCTTCGATACTCAGCGTGGGTGACATCGTTAGAGCGATGGAAGGTCCGATTGCTCCGGTGGATTGTCTGCTTGCCGAAAGAGGGCCGAACAATCCGTATTGCGGCAAGACCGGACGATGCATTCGCCGCGATATTTGGCAAAAGATGGGGGACAGCATCAATGCAACGCTGGATGCCATTTCTCTTGCCGACCTGTGTCTGGAAGCCGAACGGATGAATCAAAAAGAAAGAGGCGAAAACAACTCATGAAAAAGGTATATTTCGATCATGCTGCGACGACTCCGACAGATCCCGCAATTGCTAAAGTCGTATTTGAATATATGACAGAGAAGTTTGGCAATGCCGGCAGCGTGCACGGGTTTGGCCGGGAAGCCAGACAGGCTGTGGATACAGCGCGCGAGCAGGTGGCAAAGCTGATCAATGCACAACCTTCAGAGATTTTTTTTACTTCCGGCGGAACGGAAAGCGACAATATTTCTCTGAAAGGCGTCGCTTATGCAAACCGCAGCAGGGGCAACCATATTATAACTTCGGCCATTGAGCATCATGCGGTACTGGAGCCTTGTGCAGAATTGAAAAAAGAAGGGTTTCAGGTTACGATATTACCGGTGGATGAATATGGCCGTGTCGATATCGAAACTGTCAAAGCGGCCATTCGTCCGGAAACGATTTTGATCAGTATCATGTTTGCCAACAATGAAGTGGGCACGATTCAGCCCATTGCCGAGATTGGTGCACTTGCCAGGGAACGGGGGATTTATTTCCACACCGATGCGGTGCAGGCTACAGGAAACTGGCCGATTGATGTGAAAGCCATGAATATCGATATGCTGACGATGTCGGGGCATAAGTTCAATGCTCCTAAAGGTATCGGGGCTCTGTATATCCGTAAAGGAGTCCGCCTCCGTTCCATTCAGCAGGGTGGAGGACAGGAAAGGCATATACGGCCGGGTACGGAAAATGTGCCGGGAATTGTCGGCCTGGGTCTGGCGGCGGAAAAAGCAGCAGCGGGTATGGCTGAAAAGGTCCGTGCGACAACAGCGCTGCGTGAACGGTTGTTGACAGGGATTTTGGAGAAAGTGCCTGATATTAAGGTGAATGGACATTTAACGGAGCGCCTACCAGGCAATGTGAATGTAAGTGTGCGTTATATTGAAGGAGAATCTCTGCTGCTGAATCTGGATATGAAGGGTATCGGCGCATCCAGCGGCTCGGCCTGTACTTCCGGTTCACTTGATCCATCTCATGTATTGCTTGCTATGGGGCTTGATCATGCAACCGCTCATGGTTCTCTTCGACTGACGCTTGGAATGGGCAACACCGAAGCGGATGTGGATTATTTTCTGGAAGTGTTTCCTCCCATCGTGGAAAGGCTGCGCAGCATGTCGCCGTTATGGGCCACACGGGGTGAAGCGGGGGCATTGCGCTGCGGTTCGGCCTCATGTAAAGAATCTGAATGTGAAATCAGGGGGTCATAAATTATGTATTCGCAAAAAGTCATGGACCATTTTTCCAATCCACGGAATGTAGGCGAATTAAAAGACGCCGATGGAGTGGGAGAAGTAGGTAACGCCAAATGTGGCGACATAATGAAAATTTTTCTCAAGGTCGAAAACGGGATCATTGAAGACGTGAAATTCCAGACTTTCGGCTGCGGAGCAGCTATTGCGACAAGCAGCATGGTGACGGAAATGGTGAAAGGAAAGACATTGGAAGAGGCGTTGCGAGTGACCAACGAAGCAGTGGCGGAAGCATTGGACGGATTGCCGCCGGTTAAGATGCACTGTTCCAATCTGGCAGCTGATGCGGTACACGCGGCGATAAAGGATTACATCGAAAAACACCCGTAGTAACCAGTTTGCTTGATCCATAATATTGTTTTTTCGGGAGCGATTCTGTCGTTCCCTTGTTCTTTTTCAGTCTATCGGAAAGGTTAATTTCTGGGGACATAAGAAACCTACGACTTCCGCTGTCGCCAGAGGCTTGGCGCAAGCCAAGATTTCTTAAAATTGGACAGTATATCTCAACAGAACTTAAGTACCTCCGGAGGGTTATGTGCATGGACGATAATCAAACAAAGAAGTGGATTGGATTTCATAACACAAGTTCTGCCAGACAAGAGCTTCCACTAAATGTCAGAATGGCTTGGGAGCGGGCATTGCAGCGAAAGATAGATCCGCACTCTGCATGCCCGTTGGAAGTCCCAATAGACGCAAAAGCAAAAATCAAAGCCGATAATAAACGGCTTTTCGTCTGTACCCAGAGCCTGTTCCATGCAACAAAATATATGATCAAGGAGAATGGAAAGTTCTGTCTTTTGCTTTTCAGCAAAGAAGGGGTTCTGCTTGCAACGTACCACTACGATCAAATGAAAGACTGGCTGCACGATCATAAGATCAACGTATGGACAAATTGGTCGGAAGACTTTACTGGTCCCAACATATTTTCCATCGGGATTCAGGAAAAAACGGGAACTTCCATGATCGGCGCAGAGAATTATGCTCACATTTTTACGAACGGCGCGTGGTATTTTTCTTCGATCTTGGACGGAAACGACGATTTGTTGGGTGGGCTTGCCCTCGTAACAACTATTGACAACGCATCTGAATATCTGGAATATCTTGTGTATGCGCTCAGCAAAAATATCGAGCTTCACTTTGCGTGGTTTGGATTTTTTCATAATGCTTCCAGCGTAACAGAAGGCATGGGCTTTATGTCCATTGACCAATCAACCGGGGAAAACCGCATATTGACCATGGGCGAAGAAATATTCAAAATGCTTGGCATCAAGGAAGATAATTGCGTCTATAAAAAGTTGGAACAGTATATTGACCCTCTTCCGGCCAACGCAGAATTTTGGAATATGATGAGCCAAAAAGAGTGCGTAAGTGATAAAACCATTCGTCTGATCTGTCGCGGAAGGGTTTCCGAGGTGTGTATCAGCACCTCCATCTTCAAAGAACCAACCTTCCACATTGATGGGCTCGTCGTTATTTTTAATTCATACAGCAGGATTCAACGTCTGGTAGTCAAGTATAACGGCAGCGTGGCACATTTTACTTTCGATTCTATCATCGGAAAAAGCAAGTCCTTTTTGGATGCGGTCAATCATACGAAGAACGCAGCATACTCCGAGAGCAACATTTTGCTTCTGGGCGAGAGCGGAACCGGCAAGGATGTGATCGCACAGGCGATACACAACGCAAGCTATTGCCACAAAGGACCTTTTGTGGCAATCAACTGCGCTTCTTTTTCCAAAGAGCTGATTGCCAGCGAATTGTTTGGATATGTGGAAGGAGCATTCACCGGCGCCCGCAGGGGAGGCAGCATCGGAAAATTTGAGATGGCAAATAACGGAACACTGTTCCTGGATGAAATCGGAGACATGCCTCTGGACCTTCAAGCAGTTCTTCTGCGGACATTAGAGGAAAGATGCTTTATGAAGGTGGGTGGGAATGAAATCAAACAAATTAACACACGTATCATTGCCGCCACCAATAAAAACCTCTTTGAAAAAATGAAGAATGGACTGTTTCGCGAAGATCTGTATTACCGCCTGAGTGTTGTCCGTATTACCATTCCGCCTTTGCGGCTGAGGGGAAATGATATCCTGCTTCTGGCCAATAATTTTTTGAAAAGCGTTTGTGAAAGACAGCATAAAAAGGAAATCAGCCTTACAGAGGATGCAAAAGAGTTTTTACTTACATATCAATGGCCAGGAAATGTGAGAGAATTAAATAACCTTCTGGAGGGAATTGTAAGTATAAGCGGCAGCGACTTGATCTCCGCGGATCTTATCATAAAATACCTCGGATATGAGGAAACAAAGCCGGTACCTTCCATTCAGGCCCTGACGAATGATTCCCCGGAGTTGGAACAAATGAAACGGGCTTTGCGGGAAAATCGGGGAAATCGCTGCAAGGCTGCGGAGGCCATTGGAATGTCGCGCAGCACCTTTTATCGCCGATTGCGAGAACATGGACTCGATCACGGAAAAAGATCTGGAACATGAATTTTACATAGATATCTCCGGGAATTGTTGAATATGTATCATGGAACAGGAATATAACAGCGAAATCAAGTGATATGAGTTAAAGCGAGAAATGTGCCAGGAACGGCAAGTTTCTCGCTTTTCTCATTGCCGATGCTGGAAATGGGAGCGGGGAAAAAGAAACAGTTTGGAACAACTTGGCACACTTTTGAGAATGTTTCATCGAGATGGAACAACTTTGGCACAGTTGATACAGTGCTTCAGTTGTTCTTTGCATGGATATCTCCGATAATTGATCCTTCGCACAGCCTGTAAGACACCGCCCTCTTAGTCCCGCGGATAAACAGGTTGTAGCTCGACTTTGTTGAAGTGTACAACGGAGGATGCAATAACGCGATTTTTTAGCACAATAGGACCTGCAACGAGAACTGTGCCCGTGTTGGCACAGTTTTTGCATTATCAAGTTGCGAAATACAAAACAGATGAGGGTTGTTATTTCTAAGAAGCTAGACATCGGGATTTAAGAATGAAAGAAAAGAGGAGCAATAAACAATGGTTAGAGCTATCAACAAGGCCGCTGTGCTTGGAGCAGGAGTAATGGGCAGCGGAATTGCCGCCCTATTGGCCGGAGTTGGAGTAGAAGTCAAACTGCTTGACGTCATTCCAAAAGAGCTTGACGAGAACGAAAAGAAAAAAGGCCTGACAACGGAAAGTACAGAATTTCGGAATCGGATTGCCCAAGCTGGCCTTGACCGCATCTTAAATCCCAAATCAGGCATTCTGTTTCACAAGGATCAGGCCAGGCTGATCAGCATTGGTAATATGAGCGACAATATGGATATGCTTGCGGACTGTGACTGGATCCTCGAGGTAGTGGTAGAAAATTTATCCGTCAAGAAGCAACTCATGGCAAATGTAGCCAAGTACAGGAAGCCGGGATGCGTTGTATCAACGAACACTTCCGGCGTGTCTATCGCCGCAATTGTGGAAGACCTACCGCAGAACTTTAAGGAACATTTTCTTGGGACACACTTTTTTAATCCTCCCCGCATGATGCGATTGTTCGAGTTGATTCCGACTCCGGATACCTCGCCGGAGCTCCTGGAATTTATGAAGCATTATGGAGAGAATGTGCTTGGAAAGGGAATCGTTTTGGCAAAAGACACTCCGAATTTTATAGGAAATCGGATCGGTGTGTATGCTCTTGTAAATTCCATCCAGAAAATGCTGAAATACAATCTCGATATTCCGACCATGGACCAGATCACAGGAGTGGTGTTGGGAAGACCGAAAAGTGCTACGTTTCGCACGTTGGATATGGTTGGCATCGATGTATTCGCCAATGTGGCGAAAAATGTCATTACCAACATTGATGATGCAACGGAGCAAATGCAATATACGGTGCCCGAATTTGTCAATGAGCTGATTTCTATGGGCGCGCTGGGAGACAAGAGCAGGAAGGGCTTCTTCCGGAAGGACAATGAAAATGGCCGAAAGACGAACTTGTTTTGGAACGAGAAGACCAGAAGCTACGAAGAACTCAAGAATGTGGAACTGGAGGGCATCCGGAAAGCGCTTCAGAGCAAGAACAAATATGCAGAGATGGTCTATGCAGACGCTTTGGAAAACAAGGTTGCCTGGGAGCATATAAAAGACATCCTGCTGTACAGTGCAGGCAAGGTGCCTGAAATCACAGACGACTATACCATGATTGATAAGGCGATGGTATGGGGCTACAACTGGGAGAAGGGACCTTTCCAGATATGGGATGCCATTGGGCTGGCAAAATCCGTCGAAAAAATGAAGGCGGAAGGCGAAACCATTCCGGCTTGGGTGGAGAAAATGCTTGCTGCTGGTGATACGAGTTTTTATAGCGGCGAAGATTACAACACGCACTACATCAACTTGAATCAGATGAAGTCGTACATTGTCGGCGGCAATGAAGATGCGTCGCTGGTGGATATTGGAGATGGCGTATTATGCCTGGAATTCCATTCGAAAGGCAATGCGTTGTCACCCAAAGCGATAGAAGTGCTTGCCCTGGCAGCGGAAAAACTGGAAAATGACTGGTACGGTCTGGTAATCGGAAACCAGAAGAAGAACTTTTGTGTGGGAGCCAATCTAGGGGATATTGCGGCGTTCATCGACAGAAAAGCGTGGGTAGAGCTCGAAAATTTTTCCAAAGGGCTGCAGAATTCGATGATGGGTCTCAAGTATGCTGCAAAGCCTGTAGTGGCTACTCCTTTCGGTATGGCACTGGGTGGCGGCGCAGAAATGGTTATGCATTCCTATCAAGTTGCTGCGCAGTCCGAACTCCACATGGGATTGGTGGAGTCGGGTGTGGGCGTAATTCCGGCTTCCGGTGGATGCAAGGAGCTATTGGTGCGGTCGGTCGAAAGCTGCTTTGACACTTCGAAGATGAGCCTGCTGCCGGCAGTGAAATCGGCATGGAGAACCATAATGACCGGGAAAGTTTCTGCCAATGCGCATGATGCCGTCGCCAATGGATATCTGAAGAAGACTGCCCGTGTGATCATGAATCCTGATGCAATGATCGACGAGGGGAAAAAGATGGTGCTGCAGATCTTTGCGAACGGTTATCAACGGATCATGCCTCCCATCATCCCTCTGCTGGGAGATTACGGAAGAACTGCGATCCTTTATGAGTTGCAGTCTATGTTTGATGGAGGCTATATTTCGGAATACGATGCTTATATCGGCAAAAAGTTGGCGTATGTGCTGACCGGCGGTAATGCGATTGCAGGTACGCAGGTCAGCGAACAGTACATCCTGGATCTGGAACGAGAAGCTTTTCTGAGCCTCTGCGGCGAGGAGAAAACACGCGCACGGATGGCGCACATGCTGCAAACGGGAAAACGTCTTCAAAACTAAAGGAGAATGTGACTTATGAACATCAATGATGCTTTTATTGTGGCATATGGAAGATCACCCATCGGTAAGGCGTACAAAGGAATATTCAAGGACACCTGGCCGGATGAATACGCTGCACAGGTTATCAAGGGGACGCTGGCAAAAGTACCCCAGCTGGACCCCTCTGAGATTGATGATTTTTTGCTTGGCTGCGCGTTTCCAGAAGCAGAACAGGGCATGAATGTGGCGCGTACCGTCTTGCTTCGCGCCGGTCTTCCCGAGTCCGTACCGGCCGCAACCATCAACCGCTTCTGTTCTTCCGGCCTTCAGACCATCGCAATGGGCGCCAGCAACATCATGACGGGGCAGGCGGACATTGTTCTCGCAGGCGGTGTGGAGTCCATGAGCTTGGTTCCCATGATGGGAAATATCCTGGTTGCAAATCCGTACCTGATGGATCACTTCCCCCGCTTTCAGGCGACCATGGGAATTACAGCGGAAAATGTCGCGGAAAAATATGCAGTAACCCGGCAGGAACAGGATGAGTTTGCCTGCGAAAGCCATCAAAAAGCTGCTCGGGCGCAGGCGGCAGGCCGGTTTGATTCCCAGATAGTTCCCATTGAAGCGGTCAAGGCTACCAAAAGAATCAATGGATATCCTACCAGGGAAACGGCCATCTATGCCAAAGATGATGGGGTCCGGAGTGATATCACGATCGAGAGTCTCCACAAATTAAAACCGGTTTTTAAAGCCGGAGGCAGCGTGACACCGGGAAATTCTTCGCAGATGAGTGACGGAGCTGCCATGGCGCTGCTCATGTCCGGTGAAAAAGTGAAATCGTTGGGAGTAAAACCATTGGCAAAATTCAAAGGTTTTGCCGTTGCCGGTGTTGCGCCTGAATACATGGGGATCGGCCCCATCGAGGCCATTCCGAAGGTCCTCAGGATTTCAGGGCTGCGCCTGGAGGATATCGGACTGATCGAACTCAATGAAGCGTTTGCCTCACAAGCCATTGCCTGTATCAAGGAATTGGGGCTGAAGAAGGATATCGTCAACGTAAATGGGGGAGCTATTGCTCTCGGTCATCCTCTGGGTTGTACAGGAGCGTTCCTGACTGCAAAACTCCTGAGCGAAATGAAGCTTCGCGATATCAAATACGGCATGGTCAGCATGTGCATCGGTGGTGGAATGGGTGCTGCGGCTATTTT
>CAZXCC010000049.1:0-15215 GCA_964638945.1 uncultured Veillonellaceae bacterium
AAACTATCATTTTGCCGGACAGATTGAACGATACCGCATTTTGACACAGGACTGCCTGAAAAATCTTCCCGACTCCCCATGTAAAACAGCCTTGCATGAATTTGTCGAGCAGCTGGCATCAAATAACTGATTTTCACGGAACTTATACCACTTATTCAACAAACAGACCCAGGAATCCAACAAATTCCTGGGTCTGTTTATTATTCTTCCCAGTCTCTGGAGCGCTGCACTGCTTTCTGCCATCCTCGATACAGCCGGTTCTTCTCGTTTTCTTGCATTGTTGGTTCAAAACGTCTTTCCAGCTGCCAGTGCTCTCGTAACTCTTCACGACTGCTCCAAACTCCAGTTGCCAATCCAGCCAGGTACGCTGCTCCAAGTGCTGTAGTTTCAGTTATTATGGGGCGTTCCACAGGTACACCCAGTAAATCGGCCTGAAATTGCATCAATAAATTGTTGTTTGTTGCACCACCATCGACTTTCAGTTTTTGCAGGGAGATTTTCGCATCCGCTTCCATCGCCCCCAAAACGTCTTTTGTCTGATATGCCAGTGAATCTAACGTGGCCCGAATAAAATGGGCTTTTGTCGTTCCCCTCGTCAGGCCGAAAATTGCTCCTCGCGCTTTCATGTCCCAATAAGGCGCTCCCAACCCCACGAATGCAGGCACCACATACACGCCTTCCGCGTCTGTGGTCTTGCGGGCAAAATATTCTGAGTCGGCAGCAGACTCGATAAGCTTCAGTCCGTCACGCAACCATTGGATTGCGGCCCCCGCCACAAAAATACTTCCTTCCAGTGCATATTCCACTTTATCATGAATTCCCCAGGCAATCGTCGTCAACAGGCCATGTTCCGACACAACGGCATTATTTCCGGTGTTCATCAGCATAAAACAACCGGTTCCATAGGTATTTTTCGCCATCCCGGCTTCGAAACAAGTCTGCCCGAACAAAGCCGCCTGCTGGTCGCCTGCAGCTCCAGCGATTGGAACAGCCGCTCCAAAAAAAACCTGTGGATCCGTTTTTCCATACACTTCACTGGACATCTTTACCTGCGGCGCCATGAAAGCAGGGATTGCAAGCATTTGAAACAATTCTTCGTCCCATTTCAATTGCCGGATATTGAACAACATGGTTCTCGATGCATTGGAAACATCCGTAACATGTTCTTTCCCCCCGGTTAGCTTCCAAATGAGCCAGGAGTCAATCGTGCCGAATCTCAGTTTTCCTTCTTCAGCCAGAGCTCTTGCCCCTTCAACATTTTCGAGAATCCACCTGACTTTCGGGCCGGAAAAGTATGCGTCAATCACAAGACCTGTTTTTTCCTTAACAGTCGTTTCCCAGCCCTCCTCCTTGAGAACATCGCAAATATCGGCAGTTCTACGACATTGCCACACAATCGCATTATAAATGGGGCGTCCGGTATCCTTATCCCAGACGACAGTGGTTTCCCGTTGATTTGTAATGCCAATCGCGGCAATATCAGAAGGGGTGACTCCGGCACGCGCCAATACTTCCGCTGCCGTTCCGATCTGGGTACTCCAGATTTCTTCCGCATTATGTTCAACCCAGCCTGGTTTCGGAAAAATCTGTGTGAATTCACGTTGTGCCATGGCAATGCTGCGTCCGGCCCCATCAAAAAGCACTGCACGCGAACTTGTAGTTCCCTGATCCAGTGCCAATACATATTTTTCAGTCATATTTTATACGCTCCTTTGCAGGAAGGCTCGTCCCCGACACCGAATAATTTGGGTGACAAGAAATATAGGGAGGTCCTGCCATGCTTATTTTTGGCCATCGTGGCGCCCGCGGATACGCGCCGGAGAATACCATGGCGTCGTTTCAAATGGCGCTGGACATGGGAGTGGATGGAATTGAACTGGATGTTCAAATGACAAAGGATGGTCGTGTCGTTGTTTGTCATGATCATTCGATTGATCGGACCAGTAATGGAACAGGCTGGATTATTGAACATACCAGGGATGAATTGCGTGAGCTGGACTTTGGCAGCTGGTTCTCGCCGAAATTCGCCGGAGAAAAGATTCCCACCTTGCGGGAAGTGCTGCAGTGGGCTTTTCCTACTCGGCTCATCATCAATATTGAAATAAAAAACGGCCCAGTAATCTATGAAAATATTGAAGAAAAAGTTTCCGCCTTGATTCGTGAATGTCGCATGGTGGATCGAGTCATCGTTTCTTCATTCTATCATCCCTCACTTGTCCGTATGAAACAACTGGATCCATTGCTAAAAACCGGTCTGCTTTATGCTTCACGCCCCACAGACCCTTGGTTGCAGCTTCGTGTTACAGATTCCGACAACCTGCATCCAATGTGGCACTATCTCGATGCGGGCTGGGTTTCAGGAACCCGTCCGCACGGAGCCAGTATTTATACCTGGACCGTAAATGAAATGCGTGAATGGGAACATATCAAACAACTTGGCGTAGATGGAATTATCACGGATTATCCGGACCGTTTTGTCGGAAAAATCTAAGATTGAAAAAGCACCTAACAGAAGCGCCTCTGCATGCGGGCATGGAGGCGCTTCTGTTTTGTTTCTTTTGCTTATTTCGACACTTCCGTACCGTTCCCTGCTTTGTTGCAGTTGCCGACGAACTACAATTACGGTAAAATAACACAGGAAAACTTATCAAGCATAAAATCAGGGATGGGGGAAATCATCACATGCAGAAAAAATTCCGGACACTCTTGCTCACACTTTCAGCGTCCATGTTGCTCATGACCGGTTGTTCAGGCAGTGGAAGCACTCCACCGGCAGATGACAAGCAACCGCCGAAGCCGGAAAAAGAAAAAGCTGCTGCACCGGCCGTCAAAAATCGGATTGCCCGTTTTGAAACAAACAAAGGCACATTTCGCATTGAACTGGCGGAAGACAAAGCTCCAATCACAACGAAAAACTTCATTGATCTAGCAAATAAAGGCTTCTATGATGGAGTCATTTTCCACCGCGTTATCGACGGATTTATGATTCAAGGCGGAGATCCCACCGGCACCGGACGTGGTGGACCCGGCTACAAAATTCCTGATGAATTCCATGCTGAACTAAAACATGACAGCGCCGGAATTCTCTCCATGGCCAATGCGGGGCCCAACACCGGTGGCTCCCAGTTTTTTATCACTCTTGGCCCCACACCGCATCTCAATAATCGGCATGCTGTATTTGGCAAAGTCATCGAGGGGCTTGACGTTGTCAAAGCGATCGGCAAAACTGCAACCGGTCCTGGAGACCGTCCTTTGGAAGATGTAGTAATGAAAAAGGTAACTATCGAATAATTCCTGCCCACAATAATGGGGGGGATCTTATCTCCAGAGGAGAGGCCTACGGGGCCTCTCTTTTGTTCTTCAGCATATTTTCCAACACAACTTATAATCCTTTTTCCTGTGAAATGGAATTTTTTGCATGAAACGTTGCAACGACAGAATAAAAAAATGGTATAATAAAAACACAGATTATTCCAAAAACTTTGGGGAGGCGAATTATTATGGCAAAACTGCTAAAGGTACTTGTCGCTTATGATGGTTCCCCACAAAGCAAAGATGCGTTGCATTGGGCCATTTACGCCAGCCATCACTCCGGGTCCCTGATCACCGCCGTCAAGGTTTCTGAACCGCTTCTGCGGGAATCCATGATTAACGAAGTCGGTGTATTGCCTGATAATTTTGCCCACTATGAAAAACAGCGCAAAAGCGACATCCAACTCATGGACGATATAAGAGAATTTGGCAAAACCCATGGAATAGAAATCACCACGGAAATACTCAGCGGACATCCAGCAAAAGCAATCCTGAACTATGCTGCAGATCATGATATCGGTTTGATTATCACCGGCACAAAGGGAAAGGGCGCATTGCAGCAGCTGCTGCTAGGCAGCGTAACCCGAAGTCTCGTCAGCCTTTCCCATGTACCGGTTCTTGTCGTAAAAAACTGTCCAGTCGTCGATTTTACGGGTGGTTCGCTGATCATGGCCACCCTGCGCAACATACTTGTCGCTTATGATGGTTCTGCCAGCAGTAAAAAGGCTCTAAAATGGGCGATTTCCGTAGCAAAACCCGTAGGAGCCCAAGTCAATGCGCTGAAAGTTCGAGAACCTGTTCATCTGATGGAAGCCTATAGCATAGCTGAATCCGGTTCCGCCAAAAGGATGATGGCTAAACTCGAAGAATTGGAAAAAGCAGATCTGGCTCTTTTAGCGGAAGCTCGTGAAATGGGGCAAAAAGAGGGGATTAAAGTTTCCACGCATATCACCGACGGCAATGTGGTTGAAGCAGTGCTAGGCTTTGCGCAAAAACACGGTGTGGACTTCATTGTCGCGGGTGCCATAGGACACGGTCCCTTGGATAAACTCCCCCTGGGCAGTGTGGCCACCAATCTTATCAGTATATCGGAAGTCCCGGTTCTTGTAGTCAAAGGATAATTTTCAACCAACAAAATCCCGCACAACAAAAGTTGTGCGGGATTTTTGTGTTTGAAGTTCCTATTTTTTCACCTTAGCCATGGCCAACGCTTTCCCTGTAATTTCGTCAAAAAGATGCAAGTTGCCTTTGAATGGCTTGACATGAACCGTAGTCCCCGTCACCGGCAAAATATCCGGAGTTGCCATACGGACAACAATCAACTCCCCAGATGGCGTCTTTCCATGAATCAGGGCTTCTGATCCGATGTTTTCCACGACATCAATAATACATGGAATCGCGTCTTCCTCATCGGTAAGTTCCAGATTTTCAGGCCTGATACCGAGAACAACGCCTGTTCTGGCTGGCGTCTCCGCATCAAAGGCAGTCAACGGGAAACTCACTCCCTGTCCGTGGAAAACCAATTTTTCCTTTTCTCGCAGAGTTTCGCCGTGCAAAAACTGCATTGGCGGTGATCCGACGAATGCTGCAACGAACATATTGGCCGGTTCTCGGTAAATATTATCCGGCGCACCTACCTGTTGGACAAAACCGTCTTTCATAACTACGATTCGTGTACCCATCGTCATGGCTTCCACCTGATCATGGGTGACATATACCACTGTCGTTTTTAATCGTTGGTGCAGCTTGATCAGCTCCGCACGTGTCTGTACCCTCAGCTTGGCATCTAGGTTTGACAGCGGTTCATCCATGAGAAATACCTGCGGATCACGAACAATCGCCCGTCCAAGCGCCACCCGCTGTTGCTGCCCGCCGGAAAGCTGGCGGGGCAGCCTGTCCAGCAAAACATCAAGACCCAATATGGCTGAAGCTTTTTTTATACGGGTTTCCACTTCCGCCTTGTCCATCCCGCGCAAACGCAGGCTATAGGCCATATTGGCATAGACAGTCATGTGAGGGTACAATGCGTAATTCTGGAAAACCATCGCAATGTCACGATGCTTTGGTTCCAGATGCGTTACTTCTTTTTCGCCAATAAAGATCTCTCCAGCCGTTGGTTCTTCCAGCCCGGCGATCATCCGTAGTGTTGTGGTTTTTCCACATCCGGATGGTCCTACCAGAACGAGGAATTCCCCATCGGCAATCTCCAGATCCATAGGCGCCACAGCTGTCTGCGTACCAAAAAGTTTGCTTATCTTTCGCAGGCTGACCCCCGCCATGTTTTCATCCCCTTGTCATTCTTCAGACAGCCTGTATTAGATTGGATGAACAGACTGTAGTAATTTGAAGCATAGTCTACACTTATTTTGCAGTTTGGTTGTAACGGACGATTGCCGCGTCAATGACACCCGCGGTTTTGGTAAGTGCTTCCTTCGGAGACGCCTGATTGTTCAGCACTTGTTCCGTAGCATTTTCGATTTCCTGGCGAGCCTGGGTAAAGACGCCAAGCAATGCACCTTGAGTCGCTTTGGTGATCGGAGTGCTGTGCAGTTGATCCACTGCAACTTTGAACTGAGGATATTTTGCATGATGGGCCTTCAGGTCCGCTTCATCATATGCCTTTAACGTGACTGGGAAATAACCGGTGTTAATGTGCCAGTATGCTTGTTGTTTTGCGTCTGTCATAAATTTGATAAAGGTCCAGGCTGCTTTTTCTTCGGCATCCGGATGTCCGGACAGCATCCACAGGGATCCGCCGCCGATGATTACGCCACCTTTAGCTCCTTCCGGCCGGGGCAGAAATGCTGTTCCCACTTCGAATTTCCCGCCGACGCCAGTAACGATATCACCCAGTACGCCAGTCGAGTCAATGGTCATGGCGGTCTGTCCGCCAATAAAAGCTTTCTGCGTATCAGCAGTCTTACGGCCGATATTTCCTGCCGTTCCTGCTTTTACCATGCCCTGCCACCAGGATAGGATTTTTTCGCCTTCCGGAGTATTGAATGCAGTCGCAGTCGCAGCAGCGGTGCGTCCATTGTCATTATTGGCATAATAAGCATTCTGGACGGCCATCAGCTGTTCGAAGAACCATCCATAAATAGCAATGGTAATGCCAGGACGTGTGACTTTGCCTGATCCATCCTTCACAGTCAGCTTGGCTGCAGCTGCAGCCACTTCGTCAAATGTTTGGGGCGGTTTTGCCGGATCAAGGCCGGCCTCCTTGAACATGTTCTTGTTGTAATACAAAATCGGGGTCGAAGTGTTGAAAGGCATGGACTGCAGCTTGTTGTCCACCGTGTAATAGGCCATAATATTCGGTTCAAAAGCCTTCAGGTCGATTTTGTCTGCATCCACCCATTTTTGCACAGGCACAATGGCCTTGCTGTCAATCATGAAACGGCTGCCGATGTCATAGACCTGCATAACATGGGGCGCCGATTTTGATACGATAGATTGTTTCAGCTTGTTGATGGCATCATCATATGACCCCTGAAAAATTGCTTCAACGAAAATTTCTTTCTGGGAAGCATTGAACTTGTCTACAAGGGCTTTCGTAGATTCGGACACTTTACCGCCTACAGAATACCAGAACACGACCTTGATGGGTTTCTTTTCTTCAGTTTTCGGCTTTTCCGCACCACCGCCGCAACCCACGGCACCGAGTACAAAAAGAACCATGACTACGAGACACAAGGCTTTTTTCCAGTTCATCCCTTTTACCCCCTTTTTTATTTACCCCTTGATGGAGCCAGCAGTCAGTCCGCGCACAAGCTGCTTCTGACCAGCAATGAGCAGCAGAGCCGCTGGCAATGAAACCAGAATTACGCCGGCCATGATGCTGTTCCAGGCAGCCGCCTGATCCCACTGCAACATCGCCAGGCCGATCTGAACCGTCCGCATCGTATCTTTGTTGGTGATAAGCAACGGCCAGAGGTACTGGTTGTAAGTCATGAGGAAGGAGTAGACCGCAAGCGTGCCGAGTGCCGGCCGTGACAACGGTATCACCATGGTCAGAAAAAAGCGGAAATGCCCGCATCCATCGATTCGGGCAGCGTCATAAAGTTCTTTGGGCAATGTCATGAATGCCTGCCTCAGCAAAAACGTGCCAAAGGCAGAAGCAAGAAAAGGCACCGCAAGACCCTGGTATGTATCCAGCCAGTTCAGTTCCCGAATCGTAAAATAGTTTGGAATGATGGTCACTTCCCAAGGAATCATCATTGTAGACAAAAACAGATAAAAGATCGCATTTCGTCCCGGAAAAGTCAAAAAACTGAATGCGTACGCTGCCAGACTTGCTGTGATAAGCTGTCCAAGCGTAACAACAGTTGAAACAACAAAACTGTTAAAAATAAAACGAAATATCGGCGCTGTTTCCATTGCTTTCACATAACTTTGCCAATGAAGTTCCGAAGGAATGAAAACAGGTGGATAGGACACGCTTTCAGAAGCGCTTTGCAAACTGACCAGAACGGCGTAAAGCACCGGGAAAAGCAGTAACAGGGAAGCCGCCAGCAAAACTATATACTGTCCGGCCTTGATCAGCTGTTTCATTTGTAAAACACCTTCTTTTCCAGGATCACAAACTCCAGCACTGTCAGAACAAGAATAATGAAAAACAGCACGATGGCCTGCGCGCTTGCGTAACTGAAGTGGAAATTGAAGAAAGCTTCACGGTAGATGGAATAGACGATGACATTGGTTGCCCCTGCCGGGCCACCCTGTGTCAGAATGTTGATTTCACCGAAAGTCTGCAATGCATTGATCACGGTAACGATGAACACAAAAAAAAGCGTCGGCGACATCATCGGCAGAGTAATGTCCTTGAACTGCCGAAACGGACCAGCGCCGTCGATACGCGCACTTTCATATAACTGTTCCGGAATGGCCTGCAAACCGGATAAAAGAACTATCGTGTTAAATCCAAGCGAACGCCAGACCGACACGACACATACGGAAAACAAAGCCCACTTGGGGTCGGACAACCAGTTTACTTGCGACATTCCGAGTTTGGAAAGGAAAAACGTCAGAACTCCAGCACTCGGGTTGAACAGAAGCATCCAGATCATGGAAGCACTAGCAACCGCTATGACAAGTGGTGAAGCAAAAATAGTCCGAAATATGCCGATTCCCTTCAAACGCCAATTGGCAATATAAGCGAAAAACATGCCGATAACGATGCCGGGAATTACTGTATACAACGTAAATAACAGCGTCAACCAAAGATTATGTCCAAAATTTCCCGTCGTGAATATCTCCACATACTGACTAAATCCGACATAAAACTTTTCAACGCCGATGATATTTGTTTCATGCATGCTTAACCGCACTGATTTCGCCAGTGGGTAAAAAACAAAAACAGCAAATATTACGAGCGACGGACCAATATACAACATTGCCCGACCTAGATTGCGCCAGACCACGGGACCACCTCCGCATTTAGTGTACCACGCAACAGAACCTTTATTGGTTAATTTCTCGTTAAGATTTCCGATTCCTTTTTTCCAAGCAAAGGTGCAGATTTCGAAATGAACTCCCGGAAAAATGCAAAGCTTGACCTCGTGAATTATCAGAAAAAAAATAGCCCTGACCCAATTTGTGAAAACACAAACTACATGTCAGGACTATCTCTAAATCTCTAAGGCACCGACTTCTTTATTTTACGCCGTCGAAACGTAGTAGTCAATATTTTTCAAGTATTCCACAAATCCCGCTGACTGGTACTCACTGCACAGGCCCCATTGGCTACCGCCTGCTTCACATCCGCCATGGATCGGACCAACCCGCCCGCCAGAATCGGCACGTCTGTTGCGGCCTTTAATTCAGCGAAAACACTTGCCGGAGTCGATGCCGGCAGTGCTTCAATCGCATCAGGACGGAACCCTTTCAGCAGATGTATTCCCGTGCGCAAAGATTCCGAATCCACCAGGAACATACGCTGGATTACACGCAATCCTTCTTGTTGCGCCATTTTTCCAAGCTGCGGTTTTGTCGTGACGAGGCCTTTTACACCAAGCTTCGCCAGAAATACGATGCCCGCCCTGTCGCGGCCTACGCCATCAAGCAGATCCAAATGAACAAGCAACAGTTTGTCCGCCTGTTCCGCTCGCCTAAGAATCCCCGGCAAGGTATTGATATCTCCAAACAAAATAATAAGGCTGGGCGAAGTTGTCGAACGAAGGGCAACCGCAAAATCATTCTCAGTACGGCAAGCCGGAATCACATTGCCACTACAAAGCCAGGACATTTTTTTCGCAGGTCGGTTCAAAGATTTCTCTCCCTCATTATACGATTGTGAAACCTATTTTTTGCGGCGGCACGACGGCAAAATTTCAAGTTCCTCCCTATATTTCGCTACTGTACGGCGCGATACCGCGATACCCTGTTTTGCCAAAAGTTCAGTCAAAGCCTGGTCACTCAGTGGTCTTACGGAATCCTCCTTGGCCACGAGTTCACGAATCTCGCGTTTTACGAGCGTTGCAGACATCGTACTGCCATCAACTGCTGATACGCCAGTGGAAAAAAACGACCTGAGACTAAATAAGCCATGTGTGGTTGCAACATATTTATTAGCAGTCGCACGGCTGACTGTCGATTCATGAATTCCCACGCGATCTGCCACTTGTTTCATCGTCATCGGCAATAAATGCCGGGAACCGACCTCAAAAAACGCCGGCTGCAATTCGATGATATTCTGCATTACTTTGTGTAAAGTCTGACGTCGCTGTTCAATGCTGCGAATCAACCATAATGCGTTGCCAATCCGCCCTTCGATAAATCGGCGGGTATCGCCGTCCGCATCTCTGGCAAGTCTGCGATAATATGGATTGACCCGTAATCCGGGAACCTGGGTGTCATTTATGAGGATCAGGTACTCACCATCCATCTTGCGTACAGTGATATCCGGAATGACATAATTGCAAGGACTGGCAGCAGATACGGCAGAGCCTGGTTTCGGATTTAACGTACGAATCAGTTGCATTGCCTTTCGCACGTCTTCGGCAGAAACTCCCAATTTCCCTGCAATCCAGGCAAACCGTCCGGATGCGGCCGCGTCCAGATACTCATTGATGATCTGCTCGATAAGCGGGTCATCCACACCCCGTTGACGCACTTGGATTATCAGGCACTCCGGCAAGTTTCTGGCACCGACTCCGACAGGATCAAAACCTTGAATCAGGTTAAGGACGGCTTCAATGCGGCTCTCCGGCAAGCCCAGTTCTGATGACACATCTTCAACATTACTTGTAAAATACCCATTGTCATCAATGCAGCCAATTAAATACAAACCAGCTTCCCGTTCTTTTTCCGAGAGGTTGATAAAATCAAGCTGGAGTTCCAGATGTTCATGCAAGGATATGCCACAAGCAGCGACATCGCGCGGTTCGTTATCATCCGTTCCCTGACGCGTATAAAGACCTCGATTGCCACCTTCGCTGAAATAATCCGCCCAGTCGAAATAATCCGGCGCCGGGGCGGGAACCGGGTCTGGTAACGCAGACAGTACAACATCTTTTTCCGGAGTATCTATCTGATCCAACACCGGATTATCCAACAATTCCTGTTGTACTAGTTCAGCAAGATCCAGGGCAGATAACTGGAGAATCGTGATGGCCTGACAAAGCTGAGGCGTCATGACCAATTTCTGCGACAACTCCAAGTTCAAACCCATGTCCAAGTGCATCAAAACCCTCCTCCCGTTCCAAATGGATTGTCACCAATGCTGCAGCCGGCAAAAAAGAAAGCATGCTGCTTTACCCATAGGAAACTCAGGCCATATTAGAAAACCAGGTGTATGTCAAGTTTAAGCGATAGCTAGCATCGCGCTCGACATCCCCGGCTTTTTTACAGCCCGGCTTATTCTTATTATTTCGAATTCGCCATCTTAATCTATTTTCCTGTTTACAATGTTATTCTTTTCTCATCCGATTCAATCCAACCTGTACGGCAATCGCACATTCCAGACGCTTCTTTTGTAGTTCGCAACCCAGCTTGTATGGTCGATGGATATCGCTGTTATAAGCGTGGGCGTTTGCATGGCAACCGCCGCTGCAATAAAATCGAGCCCAACAATCCCTGCAATCCTGTTTGGTAAGCACATGAGCCTGCCGGAAAATATCACAAAGATTTTTCTTTTCTATCCCTGCAAATACATTTCCAACTTTGAATTCATCACGACCGACAAACTGATGACAAGGATACAGATCTCCTTCCGGAGTGACGGCAAAGTATTCGTGTCCGGCACCGCAGCCACTGAGTCGTTTTGCCAGACACGGACCATGCTGAAGATCCAAATTGAAATGGAAAAAATCAAAACCATTTCCATTCTCGCGACGTTTCAAATATTCCGCTGCCAGCAATTCATATTGCCGATACAATTCGGGCAGATGTTTTTCTGTCAGTTCATATGGTTCATCTTTGCCAACCACCGGTTCCACTGAAAGCTGTTTGAACCCTTCATCGGCAAGTGCCAGAACATCAGCTGCAAAATCAGTATTATAGGCGGTATAGGTGCCGCGGGCGTAATAATTCTGCCCGTCACGTGAATCGACCACCTTGTGCATATTCGTGACCACGCTGTCATAGCTCCCGGCACCATCAGCAAAGGGCCGCATATTGTCATGGACAGCCTGTCGTCCATCAATGCTGAGCACAAGGGCAATATTTTCCTCATTCAAAAATTGAATTACGGCTTCGTCCAACAAAACAGCATTTGTGGTCAAAGTCAATTTGAATATTTTCCCTGTTTCCTTTTCCCTGCGGCGCACATGAGCCACGGCATTCCTGACTGTATTCATATTCAATAGCGGTTCACCGCCAAAAAAATCCAGCTCTGCATGTTTACGGCTACCACCATGTTCCAGCAAAAAGTCGACTGCACGACAGGCTACTTCCGCACTCATAAGGCTTCGTCCGTGTCCAAATGCGCCGGTACCTGCAAAACAGTACCCGCAGCGCAGGTTACAATCATGAGCAATATGCAGACATAGCGACTTAACAATCGGTTGTTCAGCAAACACCTGCGGCACAGGGTTCTCCGGACTGAACAGCGTTCCTGCATCTATCAATTCATGCAGTTCGGCCAACGTTTCACGCACTTCGTTTTCTCCATATTGCGTCGAAAAAGAGTCCATTACAAGTTCATCATTAATGCCATCAAAAACATCCATGACTGCATAGGCCACTTTATCCAATACATGCACGGCGCCACTGTTGACATCCAGCAATATGTATTCGCCGTTCACGACAAATTTATGAATCATAACAAAAAACCACCCATCAATAGAATGCGCGTTTGCAACATATAAAAGCAAGGCCCCCGGCGGCATATCGCCAGGGGACTCCTCATAATGACCTGTGTAAGATTACTGCTATTTCTGGCAGACTTGATTGCCCACCGTGCAGGACGTTTTACAAGCTGACTGGCATGAAGTCTGGCATTCGCCGCAACCGCCCGTAGTGGCTGTTTTAGCAAGTGGTGCATCATTAACTGTCTGAATATGCTTGCCCATTTATTATTCCCTCCCTGATTGATTGCTTGCATATATTCTATCCTGTTTTTCAGCCCCAGGCAATAGTATCAGAGCTCCGGAACCAGCATCAGCCTGACTGGCAGATTGGATGCTCCGGGAGGAGAAAACGTGACCCAAAGTGATTCGCCAGCCATAAATTCTGCAATCATTTCAAAATCCCGCAGCGTTGTATGACCGAATGAGAGTGATTTTGCAGGTGTGCCCACAAGCTTTTCTCCAAGTTTTGTTTTTACGGCAATCCAGCCGGCATAGACTCCGCCGCGCGGATTCATGTAACAGCGGATTTTCCCTTTGCCGGTCGTAGGAATCATAATTCGATATACAACGCCGTAATTTCCTTCATTTCGCACATTTTGACCTGTTGTTGCGTCACGGCCTTCAAGATAGGGGTCAGTCTGTCCATCACCCAGAGTGATTGCCACCGGTCCGTCCGAAGAAGGATCATAAGACCGGCTTGCCAGTAAAACTCGATCAGCGCGTCGAAAAGTTCCACGCAAATGCGGTTTTCCCGGAGGCAACACTTCAGCCTGCGCTACAAATGCCGCCGGATCCGCTTCAACGGGCATTGCAGCTACAACCAGCCGAACTTCCTGATCGGAACGGAAATCCAGCATTCCTGTGAAGATAGATTGAGAAGAAATAATTGGAATCTGCTTCGTCGGAGGCAGTCGCAATGCTTTGCCCGGAAGAACCTCAAATTTCTGCAAAGCCATCCCCCGGAAATACTCCGCCTGTATAGCCCGTCCAGCCCGTAAATAGTCATAATCCGGTCCGCTCACGCCTTGCCTTACCAATTCGACTTTGGCAGGTTTCGTTCCCTGATTCAATAGCATTATGACAATTCTTTTGCCTTCAGGCATTGCGTTGACATGATGAAAAAACAATCGAACATCGCCCTGAACCTTGTCCTGATATAAAATCCCTTCCCGTTCCACTTTCTCCGGACTGTCGGAAAGGATGAACTTCCCGCCGGCTTCTGATGTTGTAACAGCCCACTCCGGCAAAATATCGGCCATGTCACTTAGACTAAGACGTGGCGATGCAGTAGCCGGAGTTGTTGTGAAAATAACCATTACAAGAAAAGCCAACCCGGAAATCATCTTACGCATAATTTATACTCCTATTCTGCCTGCCAAATTCAAGCGCCAAAGTCGCACTCTAAGGTCCCACAGTCCAAGCTTTGACTGGGGCACGCTTATGCGACGTATCATATACAGATTTTCTCCCGGTTTATTGATTCCAACCACCGATGAGCAGGCTGCAGAATATCCCGTACGGCTCAGAAGCTCCACGACTGCCGGTGCAGTCTCGCCAAAAGGATTAGCAAAAATCGGCGCCGAAGCCGGCACGTTGTTCTCAAGCATCAGACGCGATGCCAGCAACTCCCGCTCCAGTTCCTTGAGACTGATCTCATTCAAAGTAAAATGATTCACTGTATGAGAGCCGATCTCCATACCGCGTTCACTCATTTCCCTTGCCTGCTTCCAGTTCATATAACCCGGTTGGCCCATTTTTCCTGTCACTACAAAAAAGGTGCCGCGCATTTTCTGTTTTTCCATAATCGGCAGAGCGGATAGAAAATTATCTTCATATCCGTCATCAAAAGTGATCACAATAGGCTGGGCAGGTAACTTGCGACTCCCAGACAATCCCTCCGCCAATTCCAAGATGCTGACAGGGGTATAACCCTTTTCCCGCAAAAATATCATTTGCCGTTCGAAGTCCGCAGCGCTAACAAAATACCATTCGGAACCCTCGCCAATATGATGATAAGTAAGCACGGGAATACCGGAGCCAGGCGATACCAACCATGCAAAAAGCGATCCGATTATGAAAAACAGCAAGCCAAAAAGAAGAAGCGAATGCCGCTTCATGGCATTTTTCCTTCCAGCAGTTCTTCACCAATCCGTTCCAAGGCCCGCAATCGATGGTTTATACCGGAACGGCTGATTTTTCCATCAAAGAGATCAACCAGCTCCTTCAATGTTGCCTCAGGATATGCCAGGCGCATTTCAGCTGCTTCCCGCAAGGACTTGGGCAAAGAGTCAATCCCTCGGTGACTCGCAATGCGTTTTATGCTTTCGGTCTGACGCACAGCGGCATTCACTGTTTTTGCAAGATTGGCCGTCTCGCAATTTACCAGCCGGTTTACCTGATTGCGCATATCCTTTACAATTCGGACATTTTCGAATGCCATCAGGGCTTCATGCGCGCCGATGATACCCAGAAAGGAAATGATTGCGTCTCCTTCCTTCAAGTACACGACATAATCTTGTTTGCGCAGGGTCAAACCGGCAATCATTCCGAATGATTTAAGGCTTTGAACCAATGTCATGGCAAAGGACTCATTTTGCGTCACCAATTCCAAATGGT
>CAZXCC010000050.1:0-15069 GCA_964638945.1 uncultured Veillonellaceae bacterium
CTTTGAACCAATGTCATGGCAAAGGACTCATTTTGCGTCACCAATTCCAAATGGTATTCTCCTTCCGGGCGATTCACAGAACCGCCACCCAGGAAAGCACCGCGGAGCCAGGCCTTTCGACAGCAGATTTTGCGAGGGGAACTCACTGCATGATCAACAAAGACTTCCTCCGAAACAATCCCTACGCGACGCAGAAACTCCTCCACAGCGTCAGAGGATACCGCCTTCAATTCATACGAATTATGTTTTTTTAAACGTAGTGCCCTGCTCACTTTGACTTCAGTGTCCGCAAGACCCTCTTTTTTTAAAGCCTTCAGCATTTTTCTCGCGACAGATGCATTTTCTGTCACAAATTTCAGACCCAGGTGCCCTCCTCCTGCCAAAAACACTGTTCCACCCATCCGAATCAATGCTGCCAGCTCTGATTGCTCACAACAAATAGAAGACTCTTCTACACGGACTAATTCATTTTTAACGTCGCTGGCAAACGACAACGGAATGCCTCCTCCGCATCAGGATTTCAACTCACGGTCTGAATCAGCTGGTTCCTCTGCAAGCTCGGTTTTCGGCGTCAGCTCTTTCTTTCTCTCCACCATGGATAAAACAAGTCTGGCCAATCGAGCCGGATCGTGCCGCACCCAATTGGTTTCACAAATCATCCGTGATGGAATCACTGCCACGCCCAACTGTTCTATTGATTCAATATCGGCTTCTACGGGACACGCGCCCTGTTTTGCATAATTGTCCAGCAGACAACCAGCAACTTCTTCCACATTAACCAGCACATAGTCGATAATGTCCCGACCTGCATGGTCCATGAGGGCTCGCACATGGTCTGAAGCTTTATAGCCATCTGTCTCGCCTGGTTGAGTCATTACGTTGCATACATACATCCTGACTGCCTGGGTCCGATGCAATGCCTCGGCTATGTCCTTCACCAACAAGTTTGGCATGACACTGGTATAAAGGCTTCCAGGACCCAAAACAACCGCATCGGCATCGCGGATTGCATCAAGCGCGCTTTTTACAGCCGGCACATCAGGAGGTTCCAACACTACCCGGCGAATTGATTTACCGGACAAAGGAATGTTGGATTCGCCATGTACAATCGTTCCATCGCAACATTCCGCAGACAACCTCACAGCCGAAGCAGAGGAAGGCAAAACCTGACCGCGCACTGCAAGCACCTTGCAGGATTCTTGCAAGGCCAGCTCCACATCGCCCGTAACCTGAGTCATTGCAGCAATAAACAGATTGCCGAAACTATGCCCTGCCAGGTCCCCCGGGCCGGCAAAACGATATTGAAACAACTTTTCCATCAAAGGTTCCGTATCAGCTAAGGCCACCAGGCAGCTACGCAAGTCACCGGGGGGAATCATTCCGAGATCTTGCCGCAAACGTCCGGATGATCCGCCATCATCCGCAACAGTGACGATCGCCGTGAGATTTGTCGTTCCCACTTTCAGGCCGCGTAATAAGGTAGACAAGCCGGTTCCGCCACCGATGACAACGATGGAAGGACCTTTGTTCAGACGACGCTTCTGATAGATGATATCGACCAGTCGATCTGTTCGTTCCGGAGCCACGGCATCAATAATGGAACGAATGATTCGTCTCATTGCATAAACCATAACGCCAAGCCCAACACACAAAACCATGGCTCCCACCAGCGTCGGCAGCCAACCATAATAATTGCCTGTGGCACGATAAATAATATTGAACAGTGCACCTTCCACCATGCCGATGAATTTATAATTCAACAGCAACGCCAGACCAAAGCCTGCCGCAACTACACCGCCAGCAAATAAAAAAAACCAGCGCTTCACGCGCATGCCCGGATACAGCCATTTCAAAAAGGTCATTGGGGTCAATCCTCAACCGTATTATGTTTTATATCACGATGTTCAACCGAGACGTGATAACCCTGGCTGCGCAAGGATTCGCCAACTTTTCCGGCCACAAATACCGACCGATGCAAACCACCCGTACATCCAATTGCTATCACAAGTTGGCTTTTTCCTTCTTTGACATAATGAGGGACCAAAAAATCGATAAAGTCTTGCAGCCGACGGAGAAACTGCTGTGTCACCGGCCACTTATCAATATATTCGCGCACCATTGGATTTTCACCGCTTTTGCGTTTAAGGGGTTCCACATAAAATGGATTTGGCAAGAATCGCACATCAAATACCATATCTGCATCCAGAGGAATGCCATATTTAAAGCCGAAGGAAACCACATTCACATTGATGCGGGACTGCTCGCACCCGTTTTCGTAAAGCTCGGTGATTCGTTCTTTGAGCTGATTCGTTGTAAGATCCGAGGTGTCGATAATATGAGTGGCTCGACCGCGAATATACTCCAGTCTATCGCGTTCCAGGCTGATTCCTTCACTGATCCGTCCCTGCGGCGCCAACGGATGACGTCTTCGGGTTTCTTTATATCGATGAATCAAGGTTTCATCCGAGGCCTCCAGAAACAGCACTTCGGACAGAATCGACTGCTGATCCATTTCACTTAAAACCTGCATCAATTGATTAAAGAATTCTCCGCCGCGTATGTCAACAACCAATGCCACCCTGTTCACTCTGCCGCCGGATTGTGCGCACAATTCGGCGAATTTGGGGATAAGCGCCGGAGGGAGATTGTCGACGCAAAAATATCCGAGATCTTCCATGAATCTCATTACCTGTGTTTTTCCAGCCCCGGACATACCTGTGATAATTACTAAACGAGGATTTTCCATGCTGAGATTCTTGCCTCCTCTCAAAAGAAATGATTCTGCGTCAGCTTAAAATTCCACTGTCCTATGGTTCCCTCTGCGGTTAAGGTGTTCAAGCACACCTTCAATAGAAGTATTCAGAACTTGTTCCTCCAAAATCCCGTTCTTTTCAAGCAGCTCTGCAGCAACGGAAAAATCGCCGACAGTTTCGCAGAAATGACTGTCTGAACCTACGAGCAACTTTGTTCCGTAGATTTTTGCCATTGCCACAATATTGTCGCAATGAGGCATGCTACCTTTGCGGGATACTGTCAGGGAACTGTTGTTTACTTCAAGTGCAACCCCTAACCGGGCTGCTTCCTTGACTATTGTTTCTTCATCGATCAGGTATTCCGGATTTCCGGGGTGAACAATCACGTCTACAAAGGGATTTCGCATCGCGGCAATCATCATCGCGGTATTTTCTCTCACCGTCCCATACGGTGTACATACGGTATGCAAACCCGCTGCCACAAAATCAAGCTTGCCCAGCCTGAATTCATCCAGATCCAGTCTTCCCTGCCTGTCCATGACATTGGCTTCAATTCCTTTGAGAATCCTCACTCCGAACATCGAGTCAGGAATGGCTGTTTGATTGGAAAAATGATATGCATGAGCACCGCCGGGCATTCCGGGTCCGTGATCAGTCAAGGCAATCATGGCCAAACCCTTGTCCGCAGCGACTCTGACAACTTCCTTCACAGTACTGTAAGCATGTCCGCTAGCGACCGTGTGCACGTGAAGATCTGCAACAAACTGCATAATACCACCTCTATTAATATTATACAGCATTTGCTTCCGGCCTGCTTTACCGGACAGTTCGAGTCAGTTCATCCATCCAGACATTGCGCTTGTGATCGAATGTCTTGATCTCGATCCGGTCCGGAAAGAAAAACAGAGAATTGGTCCAAACCGTATCGTGGCGCGGACTGGAAGGAGTCTTGTCCGATAGGAAACTGCGGCCATCCATATCACAAGTGTGTATGTTCAATACTTTGCCTTCGTATAGATTCACCGGCGAATTATATGTCGCATTGATGGCTCCGGTATGTGTATGGCCCGAAACCCAAAGGCGAACCTGTGGATTGTCCCGAAGAATACTATCGATGGTTGCCTGCGGCTGGGCTATAAAATGCGGTGTGTTGATATTTTTATTGGCACCTTCCAGCGTGCCCATCAAAGGCGCATGAAAAAATATCACTGTTTTCCTGTCACGATGGGCATCAAGTTCCTTGCGCAGCCATGTGATTTCTTCCTCCGACATCTCCGCCAGATATTTACTGTTCGGATCATCAACGGACAGGAAGATCAGCAGATACTCTCCAACAGGTTTGGAATAATAAGGACCCGGAATTTGAAACTTTTTAACAAACCGCTCAATTTTCACGATCCGCTCTGCCGGTGAAGTCCTGATATGTTTTCCTTCCGGGGAATTGACATCGGTATACATCACATCATGATTGCCTGTTATTGTATACAGGGGTTTATTTATCCGGGAGAAAAAACGCCATGCTTCATTCAGTTCTGCCTCGGTTCCCGTATCATAACTCAAATCTCCAGTAACCACTACGGCGTCCACATCAGGCCATTCCATTACGTGCTGGAGCGCAGCTTCTTTGGAATCCATAATGCGGCCCGGCAGATGTGAATCACTGAACACGACAAAATGCTGATAATCGCGTGCTTCTGCCAACCCGGAAAAAGGCTGGAAGGCAACCAATGCAACTAGAACTATACCTGCAAGCCAGGTTTTGACATTGAATTTCATGATACTCCCCCATGTTTCCAATTTTTCTGCTGTATTTCGTTTCGACAAAGTTGAGCAGAATCCTTTTAAGAAAACCCGGCTTGCGCCGACCCTCTGGCGACGGCGGAAATCGCGGGTTTCTTATGTCTCCAGAAGTTAACCTTTCTGGTAGACCAGAAAAATGGCGGCAGGCTTTTCAGCCCGCCGCCATAAGCATATTTTGATCATTAACGATTTTTAATGAAAAATCGATTTGGCAGCAATGTCCGCTAAATGAGACAACGGACCGGGATACACGCCCATGGCAAGTGTGGCAGCCATGGCAAAGAGAACCGTGCACTGCACCGACATGCTTACAGCGAATGGTTTTTCGTCTGCCGCTTGTCCCAGATACATCGACTTAACGACCATGAGATAGTAATACACGGAAATCATGGACAATACGAAACCAAGTACTGCAATCCAGAGAAATCCGGCGTCTATCGCCGCCGAGAACAGGAAGAACTTCCCGACAAAACCAGCCAACGGAGGTATGCCTGCCATGGAGAGCAAGGATACCGTCATGGCTGCCGCCAAAATCGGAGACTGACGGGACAAACCGGCAAAATCGCTGATAGTTTCGCCGTTACGCTGATCATTGACTGCTGCCACTACGGCAAATGCACCGGCATTGGCAAAGACATAGATCATCGCATAAAACATGACTCCCTTGAGTCCTGCTGCATTACCAGGCAGAAATCCAGTCATCAGATATCCGGCTTGCGCAATCGACGAATACGCCAGAAGACGTTTTACGTTTGTCTGGGGAATCGCGGAAATATTGCCGATCAGCATGGAAGCAGCCGACAGAATCAAAATCAAAATCATCCAGGGATATCCTGTTGCCGGGAACACCGTCATAAGCACACGTGCAAACGCTGCAAGTCCGGCAGCCTTCGAACCCATAGCCAGAAGAGCGGTGACAGGAACAGGTGCGCCCTCATATACATCCGGGGCCCACATATGAAATGGAGGCGCCGCCAGCTTGAAGGCAAAACCGGCAAGCAACATTATGCAACCGATAAGAATCGCAGGGGAGGCCGCCAGTCCTTTGACCACACCGGCATAGTCCATCTGTCCGGTAAAGCCGAAAATAAGACTGATGCCGTACAACATAATCGCGGAAGAAGCTGAAGCCAGCACCAGATACTTTATAGCGGATTCCGTCGAACGTGAATCGGACAAAACAAATCCGACCAGGATGAAGAAGCTGAATGTCATCAACTCCAGGCCGACATAGAGAGTGATCATGTCATTGGCAGAAGCCAGGACCATCATGCCGATGACTGCGAAAAGAAAGAGCACATAGAACTCCGCTTTCGAATGCGGCAATTTGTCCACTGTGTCAAAAGAAAACAGAATAGCCAGCACGGCTCCCATGAGGAAGATTTGTTTGAAAAACAGGGCAAAATCATCCTGCAAGAACATTCCATGCCAGAAGGTTGAATTGGTTCCGTACTGGGTAAAGGAAAACGCGAGCAATCCAGCCACGCCGGCAGCTGCCATATAACCGATGGAACGGCGTGACTGATTCTCATTCATACAGAGATCAGCTACCAACAGGAGCAGGGCTAAAACAGCCATTCCCATTTCAATCGTCAATGCGCAGAAGTTCATCATTGCAGCCCTCCCCACAGTGTCGCCGCCGTTTTTAGTTTAACAAGGAGCGGCTCCAGCGGAGCAATACCGCTGTTAACAACATCCATCAGCAGGGATGGCAGGAAACCAAAACCGACCAGGAATGCACCGAGCACCACGAGCGGAACCCAGTCCGGTCCTTGAAGGTCATGTACGCCGTCCCATTCCGGACGCCGTGGTCCGAACAGCACATCAGCCAACACTCTAAGCACATACAACGCCGTCAGGATGATACCGGCTATGGCCAGCACCGCGAATAACGGGTATGCCATGAAGGACCCGACGAAAATTGTAAATTCCGGCACGAAACTGATTAAACCGGGCAGCCCCAGCGAAGCCATACCGGCCAGCAGAAATCCTACGGCAGCGACAGGCATCTGATGCGCAAGTCCGCCGAGGTCAGGTATATTTCGGGTATGCGTGGCATGGTAGATATGGCCGATCATGGCAAAGAACAAAGCCGCCATGACGCCATGGGCAAACATGTTTGCAACCGCACCGTTGATGCCGATAACATCAGCGGCCGCAATGCCGATAAGTACATATCCCATATGGGAAACGGAAGAATATCCGACGACATATTTCATGTCTTTCTGCACCAGGGCGATGAATGCGGCATATGCGACGTTCATCACACCGAAAGCTGCAATCATGGGTGCCCAAAATTTGAATCCCAGCGGCAACATCAAGAGACCGATCCGTATCAAGCCATATCCGCCGATTTTTTTCAAAACACCGGCATGCACCATGGAGACTGCGGTCGGGGCTCCTGCATAACCGTCTGGCGACCAGGAGTGGAACGGCCACATGGAAAGCAATGAGCCAAAGCCCAGCATGACAAAGAAGAAAATGAAACATTGTAACTCCGCAGGCAAGTTCGCTCCTGCCTTGGCCAGCGCCTCCATGGAGAAGGTTCTCTCCCCTGCAGGAAAAGCGCCCAGATACAGCATAAAGATGCCTGCAAGCAGAAAAGCCGAGCCTAACAGCAAATAAATCGTCAGCTTCATACCGGCATATTCTTTTGTGACTCTTTTGCTGGAACCCCAGATGATGATCATGATGTAAATTGGAATAACTACCACTTCGTAGAAGAGCAGAAACAGAAACAGATCCCGTGCCACAAAGGTTCCGGCCACGCCAGCAACCAAGAGCAGAAACAGGATAAAGAACTCCTTCGGACGCTCATCCACCCGCCAGGAAGCAAAAACCCCGGCAAAGCCGATCAGAGACGTAAGCAAAGTCATCGGCGCAGACAGCCCGTCCACTCCCAGACAATAGGTAGCCCCCATGTCAGGCAACCAGACCATGCTTTCGGTAAACTGCATACCACCGCTGCGCCAGTCATACCCAAAGAATGCAATGAGTGCCATCAGGAAAGAAACTCCCATAGCCACGGCGCTCACTTTTTTGATTTCTCTCCCAGCTGTCGGCGGCATGAAAGAAATGGCTGCGGCACCGGCAATTGGAGCGAAAAGCAGAGTAGACAAAATAGGAAAAGCCATTAGAATTTACCTCCCCCGGCGACAGCGCCTGCTGTAAATGCCAGCACCAAAGCCAATGCAACTGTTGCCACAAGCATAACCGCCGCATAATGCTGCGTCTGCCCCGTCTGAAGTTTGCGCAGCATGGAGCCGGCCACGCCGGTCCCCCTGGCTGCTCCGTCCACAATACCGTCGACAATGTTAATGTCAGCCCAGTACAGGACACGTGCCATGCCGGTCACTACATTGCGGTTGAACCACTGGTATATTTCATCGATGAAAAATTTGTTGTAGCTCAAAGTATAGAGGACTCCGGCCTTTTGAGCAATTTCATCCGATTTTTTGTGACCCGCTCCGTAGACCGACCATGCCAGACCAAAACCTGCAAGAGCAATCAAGGTAGACGCCGAAGCGATACCCCAGTCAATCCCCTCATGATGCGCCGGACCGAACCGGACCCAATCGCCGAATCCCAAAGCGTAAGGCACTGCGCCGCCCACGACGCTGAGCACTGCCAGTACGCCCATCGGCAACAACATCGATTTGCCTGATTCGTGCGGATGGTTGTGAGGATTCTCTTCACCGAAAAATGCCACAAGGAATAGGCGCGCCATATAAAAGGCCGTCATAAAGGCGGTAAGTGAGGCTGCTATATACAGTGGCGTAGAAACATGGGCCGCTGCCGCAAGGATTTCGTCCTTGGAAAAGAAACCGGCAAACGGCGGAATTCCAGCAATTGCCAAAACAGCGATTCCCATCATCGCGCAGGTGGCAGGCATGGATTTACGCAGACCACCCATTTCAAATATGTCAGCCTTGTCATGCAGTGCATGCAGAATGGAACCGGCGCCAAGGAATAAAAGCGCCTTGAAAAACGCATGAGTCATGAGATGAAACATCGAAGCAGTCAGGCTACCCACACCAAGAGCCAACATCATGTAACCCAGCTGACTGACGGTAGAAAAAGCCAGGATTCGTTTGATTTCACGCTGTGTCAGCGCTATGGATGCTGCAAACAGAGCTGTAAAACAGCCAATATATGCAATCACAGTCATTGCGCCCGGCAGCACATGGAAGATGGCAAATGCCCTGGCCACCAGATAAACACCGGCCACAACCATCGTCGCTGCATGAATGAGGGCAGACACTGGAGTCGGGCCTTCCATCGCATCAGGCAACCATACATGTAGAGGAAACTGGCCTGATTTGCCGATTGGACCGACGAAGAGAAGCAGTCCCACGCCTGTGAGCATAGCAGCACCATTTGCTTTCACGTAGGCCGGCACTTTTACGCCCAGTTCTGTGAAATCCAATGTGCCGAACACGATTTGCAAAAACAAGATTCCAAGAAGAAGTCCGAAATCGCCGATACGAGTCGTCATGAAAGCCTTCTTGGCTGCTTCCCGCGCCGAAACCTTGAAGAAATAGTAACCGATGAGCAGGTAGGAACAGAGTCCGACCAATTCCCAAAAGACGAACATCTGCAGGAAGTTGGTCGCGATAATCAACCCAAGCATCGATGCCGCAAACAAGGACATGAATGCGAAAAAGCGGCTAAAACCTGGATCTCCGGCCATGTATCCGACAGAGTAAATCAGAACCATGAAAGAAACGAGTGTCACGACGAACAACATCATCGCTGCCGTCGGATCGATCAGAACACCCATATCGGCAGACAGGCCCGGCATGGAGAACCATACCGTTTTCATCACGAAAGGCGCCTCCACGGTAATCCCTTTTTTGATCACTGCCCAGCCCACGCCAAGAGCAATAGCAAACGATGAGCCCATGGCCGCGATGGCAAGACGTGAGGCCAGCCAGGGAGACCTAAGCAGAAAAAATGAAATCACAGCAAAAGCTGATGCCGGCAGAAAAGGAATCAGCCAGGCATGCGTAAGCGAAAATTCAGCCCACATGTTCATCACCCCTCTTCTACCACTTCAGCCAGTTGATTTCGTCAACTGACAAGGTGCTGCGGCCTCGATAGATGGCATGCGCCATCGCCAGTCCGACAGCCACTTCCGCTGCCGCCACCGCAATAATGAACAGGGAAAAAACCTGACCGGCCGCCGCATCCACAGCCGTAAACCGGGAAAAAGCGACCAGATTCAGATTGACCGAGTTCAACATCAGTTCAATGGACATCAGCACTGCGATTAAATTTCGTTTTGTCAGTAAACCGAACAGCCCCAGGCCGAACAGTACAGCACCGACTAATAAATAATGGGTAAGTCCTATCATGACTGCTCCCTGCCCCCTTTAAACAACGCCACTGCGCCGATGACCGCAGCCAGGAGAAGCAGAGCAACCGCTTCAAACGGCACGGAAAAATCAGTAAGGAATCTTCGGCCGATGTCGCTGACAGGTACCGTGGCAACTTTTCCAACTTTCCATGTAGTAGACAACACTGCCCATAAAATTGTGCCCACTACGGAAAGGGCCGCTACCGCACCAGCCAGAATCATTCCATTGGGCGGATTGGTTTGATTCATGTTCTCCCTGTGCGTCAACATTACTCCGATAACCATCAGAACGGCCACGGCGCCGCTATAAACCAAAGCCTGCACGGCTGCCAGGAATTCCGCCTCGAGCAGCATGTAAAGTCCGGCTACGCCCAGGAAAGTAAGCGCCAGCAAAAAAGCACTGTGCACAAGATTACGGCGTGTCACAACCCCAATCGCGGCAGCCAGAGTTACGCCGGCCAGAAAATAAAAGGCAACTGTTTGAACCATGCCGGTTCCAGCCATCATTCGCTCCCCTCCTTCGCCGCTGACAGAACGTCAATGATGAGTTCTTCATGCGTCCATTTACTCATTTCGTAATCCGCAGTCCAGGAAATTGCTTTCGTCGGACATGCTTCGATACAATAATTGCAGAACAGACAGACCGGTAACTGGTGGATATAGCGGGTCAGCGCCTTCTTGCCGCTTTCGGTCTTTTCTGTTGCCAGGTCAATCGCCGCATTGGGGCATGCCATGGCGCACAGTCCACAGGCAATGCACTTCTGCACATCGAGTTTTATGCATCCGCCCCGAAACATCGGGCCAACCGGTAACCGTTCTTCCGGATACTGCACCGTGGTCGGTTTGGAAAACATGCGTTTAAAAGTAACGCTCAATCCTTGAAGCAAGCCTATTCCATACATATCCTCACCCCTTTCAGCCTAACGGAAAGAACAGCCACAGTCCGATCCCGGTCACAATGATGTTGACCAGGGAAAGCGGCAGAAGAATCCGCCAGCCGAATGACATCAACTGATCCACCCTCAGTCGCGGAAATGTCCAACGAAACCACATGAACACAAAGATCATGGCAAACACTTTAATGAAAAACCAAACCCAGCCAGGCAGCCAGGGTCCATGCCAGCCGCCCAGGAATAAAGTCGCAGCCACACAGGATGCAGCCACCATGGACGCATACTCGGCCATAAAGAAATAACTCCAGCGCATTCCGCTATATTCGGTGAAAGGTCCTGCCACCAGCTCGGACTCGCACTCCACCAGGTCAAACGGCGTGCGGTTGGTCTCGGCAGTTGCTGCAATCATATAAATTACAAAGGCAACCGGTTGGCTCAGGATAAACCACATTCCTTCCTGCGCCTTGACAATGTCGGTCATCTTCATGGAGCCCGCGATCATCACCACACCAAGAACCGAAAACACCAGAGGAATCTCGTAGGAAAGCATCTGCGCCACTGCACGCATGCCACCGATCAGCGAAAGCTTGTTGTTGGAGGACCATCCTGCCATCAACATTGTCAGGGTCGCTTGCGAGCCAACCGCAAAGAAAAAGAAAATCCCGATATTCAAATCCGCAAGTACGAGGCCGGCATCAAACGGAATCACCGCATAGGTTGTCATGGCAGCCATAAACAGGAGGATAGGCGCCAAAGCCCACATTATGGAAGATACCTGGGCTGGCTTGATTTCTTCCTTGGTCATCAGTTTGAGGGTATCGGCAATCGTCTGAAAAATACCATAGGGTCCGAGACGGTTGGGACCGAAGCGCATCTGCATGAAAGCGCAGACCTTTCGTTCCATATATACAAGAATCAGAGCAAAAACCAAAATAAGCGACAATATGCCGACTACGCCAATAATCGACACTGTTGCATCAGCTAGCAGTGACGATCCGGAGCAATCTATCACGGCTTTTTTTATCAGTCGGCTGATTTCTGGCCACATAGACTGTTGCATCATTTATCCACCTTCCTATGCATCGGCTTCACCCATGCAGGGATCAAGAACTGCCAAAACGGCCACAACATCGGAAATCTTCATGCCACGGCAAAGTTCATCCACGCTGCCCAGGTTATAAAATGTCGGCCGGCGGACATGCAGCCGGTACGGTTTCGTGCTGCCGTCGCTGACAACATAGAAACCCAGTTCGCCGCGCGGCGTCTCATTGGAATGATATACTTCGCCTGCCGGCGGTTTGATGATCTTCGGCGCCTTAGCCATAAAGGGGCCTTCAGGCAACCCTTCAAATGCCTGCTTGATAATTTTTGCGCTCTCGGAAATTTCCTTCACACGAACTATATAGCGGTCCCAGTTATCGCCAGCCGTTCCCGTCGGTATGTCAAATTCGAAACGGCTGTATACGCCGTATGGTTTTTTCTTTCGAAGATCGTATGAAACGCCTGCCGCCCGTAATACGGGACCGGTCACACCAAGCGAAGCCAGAGTCGCCGCCGGTACGATTGACGTTCCTTTGAGACGGTGCTGGAATATTTCGTTGCCATTGATCAAAAGATCGTATTCACGCAACATATCCGGCAAGTCAGCCAAAAACTTGCTCAGCAGATCGCTGAATTCAGGAGTGACATCTGACATCACGCCACCGATTCGGACGTATGAATACGTTAACCGCGAACCGGATACCAGATTAAACAAGTCCAAAATTCTTTCCCTGTCCCGGAATGTGAACATCATGCCGGTCGCGCCGCCGAAGTCCAAAGCCGTAGCTCCAATAAACAGCATATGGCTTGCGATACGATTCAGTTCCGCCATAATGACCCGAATATACTCGGCACGCTCAGGCACTTCGATGCCTGCAAGTTTCTCAATCGTCTGGCAATACGACAGATTGTTGCACATGGAGGCAACATAGTCAAACCGGTCCGTATACGGGATGAACTGAGGATAAGTCCTGCTTTCCGCCAGTTTTTCGATACCTCTGTGCAAATAGCCCATTACTGGAATTGCCCTGACTACAGTCTCGCCGTCGAGTTCGAGCACCACACGGAAAACGCCGTGAGTACTCGGGTGCTGCGGCCCCATATTCAGATAATACATTTCTGTTCCGGCCGGAGTCATGCCGGCAGGGATCAGCTGCAATCCTGTCGCCATTCCCTCACCTTCCTTCCTGCTGACCGGAACGTCCGGGCAGTTTATAATCCTTGCGCAGGGGATAGAATCCGAATCCATCCTCAGGCGCGAGTAGCGGTCGCAGGTCAGGATGCCCGGAAAAGACAATGCCGAACATATCATGCACTTCACGCTCACCAAACAAGGCAGACAGCCATAAATCAGCCACTGAGGGTACAAAGGGCGCCTCTCGTGAAGTTTCGACCTTGACAACCAGATCCTTGTCAAATGCAAGAGAATTCAGTCGATAGACCACTTCCAACTTTTCGCCGCGGTCCACCGCAGTCACATCGATTAATCGATCAAAACAGTACTCCGGTTTCTCTTTCAGCTCCCTCATCCATTCTTTCATTTCAGCAGTTGAGGGGGTTAACAGACCTGTAGCTATCATTTCTTCATTCATTTTTTGCCACCTCGCCGCTTTGAAGCCATGACCTTTTCCCGTAGCGTCAGCATCCCATGCAAAAGCGCCTCCGGGCGTGGCGGACACCCCGGGATGTACACATCCACAGGCAAAATCTTGTCGACACCCGGCACAACCGAATATGAATCCACGAACGGTCCACCGCCGATAGCGCAGCTACCCATTGCAATCACCCACTTGGTCTCCGGCATCTGCTCATAAAGACGCAGAACCGGCGGTGCCATTTTCCAGGTCAACGTACCGGCGACAATCAGCAGGTCCGCATGACGAGGTGAAGGACGGAACACTTCATAACCAAAACGGGCCATGTCAAAGCGGCCGGCGCCGCAGGCCATCATTTCAATGGCACAGCATGCCAGTCCAGAAGTCAGAGGCCAGAAAGAGCGTGTCTGAGCCCAGGCCAGCACCTGTTCCACCGTAGTCAAGATGATATTGTCCTGTCCCAAAAAACCTTCCAGTCGGCTTTGAGCAGGCTGTTGATCGGTCGTCATTTCCATTCGAGAGCCCCCTTCTTCCAGGCGTACCATAATCCCAACAGCAGAATGGCCATAAAGATGAACATTTCTGCGACAGCAGCGAATTCCATACGCCGGAATACCAACGCCCAGGGATACAAGAACACCGTTTCCACGTCAAAAACAACAAATGCCAATGCATAGAGGAAATAGCTTGTCTTGAACTGCACCCAGGAGCGACCTATTGTATCAACTCCGCATTCATAGACCATTTCTTTCTCTTTGCTTGGCTTGCGTTTTTGGATGATGGACGATACGATCAGCGGAATAAAGGGGAAAATAAATGCCACCGCTGCCAGAATCGCCACAGCTCCATACTGTTCGAACATGAAAAATCCTCCCTTAATTCTAAAAGGTAAAATATATTCAAAGATCCGTATCCAATATTAACATCAGGACGCATTTATCAAAAAAAATACCCCAAATAAAATCATTATAATAATCGACAAAATTAGTGCAACCGTCGTCCAACTGATGCTGCCACGCTGAAAACGGTCCGGGATATCCAGATATGCATCATGCGGATCAGACGGGTTGTAGAGCACTGTTGAAAATTCTACCAACTCTCTCCGGACACGTTCCTGCTCATTTTTACGAATCGTCCAGCCCACAGGAAGCAACTTGCAACCGGTAAATCTTACCCCATTCACCTCATATTCAAATGACACCGCTACAATATACAATTCTTTCCCCTTGGTAAACAGAGACCATCCTGACCGTTGGAATACTATTGATTCCGGAAAAACCCGGCCCCTTGTCTGAGGCCAGCCCAGTATGGCCTGCCTCATTGATCGGATTCGGAAGAGAATGATGACAGCCCCCGTTGCAATCAGAAAGCCTATCCACACCCAGGCCACTCCCATGGTCAAATACTGCTTCCCTTCCTTTAACTTTTCAAATCCGCACTGGGTTCAGATTTTTCCAGTCGGCCGTACCGAGTCCCAATCCTGCCGCAATGCCAATGTATTCAATTTCTGACGGTTTATGTCCAAAGAGTTCTGCCCCATAAGCGTCAACAGCCACAGGATCGGTACAAAAAACCAGCTGGTTGTACTCACGAATTGTTCCCGGGCCCATCGGTCCATGTGTGGTTATCCC
>CAZXCC010000051.1:0-14812 GCA_964638945.1 uncultured Veillonellaceae bacterium
CTTCCGATCTCCGGGGGGAATCGGGTGTGGACGCGGTTTCCGTGTTTCCCTGTTTTCGCGTCCTCCGCAATGATATTTTGTATAAAATTTGCTGGCAATGTCACATTAGGCGATTCCATGCGAACACTCCTTTATCCGTACAGTTATTTCAATTTGGCGAATATCATCCGCCCAGCTGCCGTCTGAAGCACGGAAGTCACGAGTACGTCAATGGTATCACCCAGGTGCTTCCTGCCGTTGTCCACCACGATCATAGTGCCATCATCCAGATAGGCCACGCCCTGTCCGGCTTCCTTGCCGTCCTTGACCACATGCACAACCATTTCTTCTCCAGGCAACACAACAGGCTTGACTGCATTCGCCAGTTCATTGATGTTCATTACGGTCACACCCTGAAGTTCCGCCACTTTGTTAAGGTTGTAGTCATTGGTCAAAATTTTTCCCTTAATGAGCTGACCCAGCTTGACAAGTTTTGAATCCACTTCCGCCACATCTTCGAAATTACGATTATCAATCTGGACAAACACGCCCATCTCTTTCTGAATGCGGTTCAGTATGTCCAAGCCGCGCCGGCCTCGGTTCCGTTTCAGCAAATCGGAAGAATCCGCGATATGCTGCAACTCTTCCAGCACAAAACCGGGAATCAACAACGTCCCTTCGATGAAGCCGCTTTTGCAGATATCTGCAATACGACCGTCTATGATCACGCTGGTGTCCAGAATTTTATAATGACCCGGTTGCACGGCGGTCTTCTCTTTGTTCTTTTCCCTGCCGCCAAAAAAATTCGGCATGGAAAGATTGGAGAGCTCTTCGCGTTTTCTGATCGCCACATTGATACCGGTGAGTCCGAGAACAATGCTGAGAAAAACCGGAATATATCGTCCCACGATCGGAACAGGTACAAATGCAGAACCCAATAAATTAGCAATAATAAGTCCGATACCCAGCCCGAGTGCTCCGGCAAGCACGTCGTTCAAAGGCATTTTAAGAAGCTTGGTCTCCATCCAGGACGAATAATGCCATAAAAAACTTGTCAACCAGGGCGCCAAAGCATATCCCAGCAATGCACCAGCCAACCCGCCCACAATATAGAAAAAAATAGTGCCCACCGTAACACCAAAAATTCCAACCAAAGCGATTTCAGGCAATACCCCCTGCGGCAACAGCAACAAGATACGGTCTGTAACCAATAAACCCCCGACACCGGCCAGCACCGTAACAAGCAGCCTTAGAACTTTTTCCAGCATATATTCACCACCTTTCACAAGTTTTGACACTTTCTTATTTTATTAATTATATAAGACACAGGCCTTGAGAACAAGCACGTCGCCCACCGGAATACAAACTGTTTCCATAAAACATTGTCAGCCCAAAAAAAAAGGGCGTCAACCGCCCGCAAAATTTTCCGCAAAGACCGAATCCAGCTTTTCCGCAATAACAACAGCATCCTTATTGCATACCAAGACCAGTTCGCTGACCAGAATCTGCTTTGCAGTATCAAGCAGACGCCGTTCTCCTGTCGATAGCTTTTTCACGCGATCCTGCATGGTAAGATTACGCACCACTTCTGCCACTTCGATAATATCGCCGCTTTTTATCTTTGCCAGATTGATATTGAAACGACGGTTCCAGTTCACACAGGGTTGTGTCGGCGCCATACGCAGCGTCGAATAAACCGTCTCGACTTCCTTCTCGCAGATTACTTCCCGCAATCCAACATGATGAACATTGTTCAGAGGAATCATAACCCTCATGCCGCCGCATGGCATCGTCAGGATAAAATACTCCTGGCGCTCCCCCATAATCTCATGTTCTTCAACCGCTTCAATGATCCCGGCACCATGCATAGGATAGACGACTCGATCGCCAACAGCAAGCATATTACACCTCCGAGCAGCAAACGATACTATTTGTTGCAACTTTCTTTACGAGAATAAAAAAATTGTAACACATCTTTCGATTTTTGTCAAAATTGGTATTGTAACACGCGCATTACTCTTCTGTCAATGAATATGCGCAGTGTCAAAACCGCCGCATGCTTTCGGAGAGCAGTACTGCTTTCTCTGAAACTCCGGCACTGTTATATTGCGCTTGACAAGCCTTCCGACCCATTTATATAATGAACGTATAGTGAGGTGCTATAATAAGTGCAGGAAAAATCATGCGTCGATTTTCAGACAGCTGTTGATGAGTATCTCATCCGCCATCGGAGCATCCTGGATGTGCTTACAAAGCACCAGGAAGCCACGGCGCGGGTAAACCGCGCAGTAGCCAAGGCCGTTACGGAATGCGGGTGCATATCCATCGTGGCAGAACGCCAAAAAATCCCGGCAGATGCCGAGTACAACAAGCTCAAGTTTTTCATGTCCTCTCATCTTTCGGGTGAATTGTGCGAAAACTGTCGTGAAGTCCTGGTGAACGAACTGGGGCATTCCCTGTTTTATCTTACTGCGTTGTGCAATCTTACCGGGCTTGACCTGCAATCAGTCCTACAGCATGAGACAAAAAATGTCCGCACACTCGGCATATTCAATCTTTCCTGACGAGAAGCATTTTTTGAGCGCTGCCTAATGGCAGCGTATTTTTTTTACTTTTCTTGCTCAAACAGAGTCTGTTCGCGCAACCGTTTCATTCCTTCCCGGATGGCACGGGCCCTGGCGCCGCCTACGCCTTCGACCGAATCCAGTTCTGCCGGTGTAGCGCTGTAAATCCGGCTGACTGTCTTGAATCGCGATACCAGATTATCGACAACCAATCCCGGCAGTCTCGGAATCTGGCGAAGAATCCGATACCCGCGAGGCATGACCGGAATATCCAGCGTGCTCGGTGTAACTCCATAGCCCAACATTCGCCCTATCCCATAGCGTTCCAGCCCCTCTTCCGGCAAAGAACACAGATGTTCCCAGGCTTCGGTATGCGCCACGACATCGGGTGCGACGCAATAGTCTTGAATCAAATCCCATACACCTGTGCTGTCCGGCATCACTTCCTCTAGCTGCATGCTGACCAACCGGCCTTCGCTGCCAAGCTCGATGACATTCTGCTCTATCTCTTTGGCAATCCGCGCCACCCGTTCACCACGCAGAATCAAGTCGACAACATCTCCGAGTGTCACAAGTTCTTCCAGTTCCAGCACATTTAGGTTCCGAAGGCTTTTCGTCAGTGCCTGATTGTACCGTTCCAGGGTTTGCAAAGCCTGATTGGCCCGGGCCAGAATGAACGTAATCTCTTTCAACGTGTACCGCAAATTCCCGAGATACATCGTGATGATATTACGGCGGTGCGAAATCGCAAGCACCAGAGCCCCGGTCTGTTTCGCGGCGCGTTCCGCGGTTCGGTGCCTCGTGCCTGTTTCAAAAGTTTGAATTGCGGGATCCGGAATCAGTTGTGCATTGGCATAGAGGATGCGTTTCCCATCGCTTGACAAAACGAGAGCCCCGTCCATTTTGGCCAGTTCATAAAAATTTGCCGGAGTATATTCCGCATTGAGTGCAAACCCACAATCAACAATTTTCAAAGACTCCGGCGAATCATCCAGTAACGCCAGCGCCCCCATCTTGGCTCGCAGGATGTTTTCCAGCCCTTCCCGCAATTCCGTTCCGGGCGCCAATCTTTTCATCATCTTTACAAAACGGGGGTCCCACAGTCTTTCATGGCCGGACCTATTTGTCACTTCAACCCCACCTCCATCGCCTGCGACAATGTTTTGACGCCAATCAGTTCAATATGAACGGGGTCTTTGCGTATTTCCGCCAAATTTCCCCACGGCACAAGAATCTTGGCAAATCCCAGATTCGCCGCTTCCCGGACACGCTGCAACGCGCGGGGTACCATACGGATTTCTCCCGTCAGTCCCACTTCTCCGATAGAAACCAGTGTACGATCCAGAGCACGGTCCCTGAAGCTGGAAGCCACGGCCAGGCATACGGCCAGGTCGGCCGCAGGCTCCACAAGCTTGAACCCGCCCACAGCATTTACATAAACATCCTGATTCCCCAGCATCATTCCCTGTCGTTTTTCCAGAACAGCCAGCAGCAAAGCGAGCCGACTTGCATCAAAGCCTGCCGTTGCCCTTCTGGGCAACCCAAAGCAGGTGGTGGAAACCAGGGACTGAATTTCTATCAATAAAGGCCGGATGCCTTCGAGGCAAGCCGTGATGGACGATCCTGAAGCCGATTCCCCGCGCTCCGCCAGTAAAAATTGTGATGGATTCTTGACTTCCACGAGCCCCTGTTTCTCCATGGAAAAAATTCCACTTTCCGCGATGGTGCCAAAACGGTTTTTTATCGGGCGCAAAACGCGAAACGCATAATTGCGTTCGCCTTCAAAATATAGGACCGTGTCCACCATGTGCTCAAGCAGACGCGGGCCGGCAATACTGCCGTCTTTCGTCACATGACCGACAATCATGATAGGGATACCGGTGTCTTTGGCAAATCGCAGCAGTCGCCCCGTAGACTCCCTGACCTGGCTTATGCTGCCGGCAGCTCCGGGAATCTCCGGCGAAAACATCGTTTGAATGGAATCAATGACAAGCAATGCCGGTTTTAACTTCTGCGCTTCCACGAATATCGAATCGAGGTTGGTCTCGGACATCACCCAGACCTTTTCATCCATCGCCCCTGTGCGCCTGGCCCTGAGACCGGTTTGCGCCGCCGATTCTTCCCCGGATACATAGAATACATTTCCATAACGTCTGGAAAATTGGGAAGCAGCGGAAAGCAGCAACGTCGACTTGCCAATCCCGGGATCACCGCCTACCAATGTCAACGAACCGGCAACAATTCCACCTCCCAGTACACGGTCCAGCTCGCCTATGCCTGTTGGCCGGTGCAAATCATTGCCTTCACTGAATTCAATAATCAGCTGCGGTTTTGCAGCAGGCCCCGTTTTGCCGGTTATCGCGGTCTGTTCATGAACTTTTTCCTCGACCATCGTATTCCATGCACCGCAGTTCGGGCAACGTCCAAGCCATTTTGGCGAATCCCCGCCGCATTCCCTGCAAACAAATACAATTTTGGCTTTCGCCAATTCCACACCCCGTTCCCAAAAAATCAAGAATGAAATAACGCTTCATAAAAAGCACTCAATATCTATTGAGTGCTTTTCGCCATTATTGTATGAATTTCCTGCTAATTACATTTTTGTTTCACAGCCAGACCGCCTTCTGCTGCTGCGTCAACCACGACCACATCACCCGCCTTGACATCCCTTCGCAACAGCATATCGGTAATCATATCTTCGACCATGCGCTGTATGGCGCGTCGCAACGGACGTGCACCGTAGGCCGGGTCCATCCCCTTGGCCAATATCTCAGACTTTGCAGAATCGGTTACTTCCAGTGAAATCTGTACCTCCCGCAGTCGCTTGGTCACTTCGCCAAGCATGATTTCCACTATCTGTTTCAGTTCAGAGTCACTCAAACTGGCAAATACGATCACTTCATCGATGCGGTTGATAAACTCGGGACGGAAGGCTTTCTTTGCCTCCTCCATAACCCGGTTTTTGGCAATCTCCGCTTGTCCCCGGTCCGTCGTCTCAGTCAAAAAACCGAGTGTCGCCCCATCTTGACGCAAATGGCGAGACCCCACATTGGAAGTCATAATGATGACCGTATTGCGAAAATCGACCGTGCGTCCCTGGCTATCCGTGAGACGCCCATCTTCAAGAACCTGCAGCAGAATGTTAAACACATCATAATGCGCTTTTTCAATCTCATCAAGCAAAATCACCGAATACGGTTTTCGTCTCACAATATCCGTCAGCTGGCCGCCCTCTTCATACCCGACGTAACCCGGAGGAGCTCCGACCAGTCTTGATACAGCATGTTTCTCCATATATTCGGACATGTCCAGGCGAACCATTGCAGCCTCGTCATCAAACAATGCTTCGGCCAGTGCGCGTGCCAGTTCGGTTTTTCCTACCCCGGTCGGCCCTAAGAAAACAAACGATCCGATCGGACGCTTTGGATCCTTCAATCCGGCACGGGCGCGCCTCACTGCGCGCGACACGGCCTGAACCGCCTCTTCCTGTCCAACCACTCTCTCATGCAGAATCGATTCCAGCTGCAAAAGCCTTTCCGATTCGGCTGCCGCCAGTTTCTTCACGGGTACGCCCGTCCAGTTTGCCACGATGTGCGCAATATCATCCGGAGTAACGAGGATCGTTTCGCTGCCGGCCTGCTTCCATTCTCTTTGCTTCTGTTCCAGTTCGCTCCGCAGCTTCTGTTCCTCATCGCGCAGACGGGCGGCGCGTTCGAATTCCTGGGCCGCTATGGCAGCTTCTTTTTCTCTCCGCAAGGCTTCCAGGCTGCTCTCTATGTCCTTGACATCCGGCGGTGGGGAAAAAGTCTGCAGTCTCACCCTGGATGCCGCTTCATCCATCACATCGATCGCTTTATCCGGCAAAAATCGATCGGCAATATACCTTCGAGACAACTTTACCGCAGCCTGAATCGCCTCGTCAGTGATTTTGACCCGATGAAACGCCTCATAACGATCCCGCAGACCCATCAAAATACTGATGGCGTCTTCTTCCGTCGGCTCGCCGACCATAACGGGCTGAAAGCGTCGTTCCAGCGCAGCGTCTTTTTCGATGTGCTTCTTGAACTCATCCAGCGTGGTAGCGCCGATTACCTGAATTTCACCCCGTGCCAGCGCAGGTTTCAGAATATTGGCGGCATCGATGGCTCCTTCTGCTCCGCCGGCACCGATCAGCGTATGAAGCTCATCAATAAACAATATTGTGTTGCGATTTTGCCGAATCTCATGCAACACTTTTTTCAGGCGTTCTTCGAATTCGCCCCGATATTTCGTTCCTGCGACAACGGATGCCAGGTCCAGGGAAAATATCCGTTTTCCCCGCAAAAGCTCCGGTACTTTTCCTGCAACGATTCTTTGCGCCAGACCTTCGGCAATTGCCGTTTTGCCAACACCCGGCTCCCCAATAAGAACCGGATTGTTTTTTGTCCTGCGGCTTAAAATTTGAATGACACGTTCGATTTCTTTATCACGGCCAATCACCGGGTCGCTCTGTCCTTCTTGCGCCATCTGGTTGAGATCACGGCCAAATTCATCCACCATCGAGCTGTTTTCTCTGCTCGCAGGTCCATTGACGGTGTTTTTCCCCTGCGTTGGCTGTCCTGACGCTGCAAAACCGCCAAGCAGCTCCACCAATCTGTTCCTGACCGTTTCAATGCTGTCTATCCCCAAGTCCCGCAAAGCCTGGGCGGCAGCTCCTTCTCCCTCACGCATCAGCCCCAGCAAGATATGCTCTGTTCCGACATAGTTGTGTCCCAGTTGCTGCGCTTCGTCCACTGCGAGTTCGAGAGATTTCTTCGCACGGGGCGTATATTTCACTTCCTGCGATTCCGTATTTCCCCGCCCCATCTTTTCCACAAGCTGGGACCGCATTGCATTCAGATTGATGTTCAAGGACACAAGCGCTTTGGCGGCTACACTGTCGCTGTCAGCCAAAAGTCCCAGAAGCAAATGTTCCGTGCCGATATGGTCACTGCCAAGCTTCACCGCTTCCTGTTGTGCCTGCACCAAAACCCGGCGTGCTCTTTCCGTAAATCGATTAAACATTGTCAAATTCCCCCTTGATCCGGGCGCGGATGATATTGGCCCGCAATCGGTTACGTTCTGCTTTATTCATGCGCTCAACCTTCGCCATTTTTGTCACAACACTCGATCTCGTGCCGATAATCAGTTCTGTGAATACTTCCGGCGGCAAGTGCCTGACCATTCCGAGATCGATGCCAAGACGTACTGCACTCAGAAGACCCAGGGCCTCCTGCCCCGATATACTCCGGGCATAACGCAAAATTCCATATGCACGCCATACCCTGTCCACAAGATCCTCGCTTGATTCACTCATCAGCATCTTGCGCGCCGAACGTTCCTGTTCGACAACCTGTCGTGCCAGACCCAAAACATTGTTGACGATTTCAGATTCATTGAACCCCATCGTTTGCTGGTTTGAAACCTGAAATACATTGCCGTACGCTTCGGTACCCTCCCCATAAAACCCCCTGACCGCCATGCCCAATTGGGTCGAAACTTCGATAATACGGTGCATTTGCTGCAGCAAAACCAATCCAGGCAGATGCATCATCACGGAGGCCCTGAGTCCTGTCCCCAAATTTGTCGGACAAGAAGTCAGATATCCCAGATCTTCGTTGAATGCAAATCCAATGCGGTTTTCAAGCAGATTATCGGTCTCGTCCGCCATCTTCCAGGCAGATTTCAAATTGAGCCCTGCAGTAAGGCTTTGAATCCGGAAATGATCCTCTTCGTTGACCATGATACTGACGGCTGTATCATCACGAATGATCAGGGACCGATTCGCAGGCTTTCGTATGTGCTTTAAGCTTGTCACATGCTTTTCCACCAGAATGCGACGTTCCTGGTCGCTCAAACCAGCCATGTCCAGCACGGCATAACGATGACTTTGGTCAGAATTCACCAGATCGCTCACAGAACCTGCCGCCCGAAGATTGATCTCTCCCAGTTGATCGTCATCAGCCTGTCCCGGAAAGGGCATGCCTGTTATGTTTCTTGCCAGCCGTATCCGGCTTGACAGCACTATGTCGCCGTCAGGCCCTGCCTGTTGCATCCAGGACGGAACCTGGCAATCAAACAATTCAATATTCTCAGTATCCATGTTGGTCTGCCCCTTCTACAAGCAATTCCTTCTCAATCGTTCGGATATTGTCACGCAGGCGAGCAGCGTTTTCATAGTCTTCCCTCTGCACACTGCGTTCCAGCTCCTGACGAAGCCCCTTGACCTGCATTCGCAGTTTCACCGCATTGCCGGCCTTATGAGGAACTTTGCCCGTATGGCTGCTTGTTCCGTGCACCCGCCGCAAAATCGGTTCCAGTTGTTCGTTGAAAACGCTATAGCAAACATTGCAGCCAATTTTCCCCGAGCGGCCAAAGTCAGAAAAGTCCATCCCGCAATTTGGACAAGTCAACTCCGTGTCGGTTGATTCCTCCTGCTCCTGGCAGAATATCGCCTTCACAAGATCATTGACAGAAAAATGAATGCCGGCGGAAAAACATATCTCCCCGGCTGATGCTGCACACTTTTCGCACAAATGTTTTTCGGTTTTTTCCCCGTTCAAAACTTTGATCATATGCACACATGCCGGATGACTTCCACACTCATCACATAACATAGTAAGTTCCTCCTATGAAAAATTAGACAATGTTGCAAAAATGGACCGCAGGCTCTGAATGCGTTCTTCCGGAGCCATACGTTCCTGCATAAGCTGCACGAATTGCATTAACATGGCTGCTTCGCGCTGCGTCATCATCCCGTTGCTGCGCAATTCTTCCACCAGGTTTTCAATTCCCGCCGCCGTCTGGTCAGAAATCATTCGGTTGACTGCAGCCTCAAAAGCATCCTGAGTCAACGGCGCCCGGGCAATGCGAATAAAACCGCCGGATCCCCGTCTGCTTTCGACGGCAAATCCACGGGTTACTGTAAAACGGGTACTCACGACATAACTGATCTGTGACGGCGCACAGTCCAGTTCTACAGCCAAATCGTTGCGATTCAGCACAACAGCGTTGTCCTGTTGCCCGGATAAACGGAGCAATATGAACTTCTCAATATAATCTGCCAGATTTCCCATGGTCGACTCCCCATCAGCGCCAGCATTTTCTCTGCATTTGCCCGATAACCGACCCAATCTCATACTTCCCTATTCTATAAGCTGGAGTAAAGATTGGCTAAACCCCTGGATAATTGACTGTAATTCCGATGGATTCATAACTTCATCGGAATCCAGTCTTCATTTATATTTTATTTGACTTTTCGACTTTTTGCAATAGCCTTTTATTATTGAACTTCAAGCACCAGGAATTTTAAGTAACTGGTTTCCGGTGACGCCGGCAAGGAGGGGTGATCCTTTGCCTGGGACTGATAGGCAACTTCCCGGATTGTCCTTTTTGCGTCGGCAGCGGCTTCCGTCACCAGATTGCGGAAAAAGTTCCGGTCCATATGGTACGAGCAGGAGCAAGTCACAAGATATCCACCCGGTCGGACCATCTTCAGTCCCCGGAGATTAATCTCCTTGTACCCCCTTGCAGCGCTTTCCACAGTCGATTTGCTTTTTGTGAATGCGGGCGGATCAAGTATGATCGTGTCAAAAGTGCGCCCTTCATCGGAATATCCCCGCAAGAGATCAAACGCATTGGCTTCCATAAATGTGCATCGTTCTTCCACATTGTTTAACGCGGCATTTTGGGTAGCCATCGCCACAGCGGATTCCGACACGTCGACGCCCAGCACGCTCTTTGCACCATACGCTGCGGCATGGACGGAAAATGATCCGCTGAAGCAAAAGCAATCGAGTACTTCCGCACCTGCAACAAATCTTTTCAGGATTTGCCTGTTTTCGCGCTGGTCATAAAAGAAACCCGTCTTTTGGCCATTTTCAATATCCGCATAGAACAGCAATCCATTTTCCCTGACAGTCAACAGGGTATCCCCTTCTCCTTTCAGGAATCCTTTTTGCAGCGCCATACCTTCCAGTTCACGGACCGAAGCGTCATTTCTTTCATAAATCATTTCAGGCTTTAGCAACTCATCCAGTACGGAAACGATAATCTCTTTGTATCGATCCATGCCAAGGGCCAAAGTCTGCAGCACAAGGCAGGACCCGAACTTATCGACCACCAGGCCCGGCAGGAAATCGGCTTCGCTAAAAACCAGGCGGCAATATTCCGGTTCATCCAAAAAACGCTGGCGATACCGCCACGCATGAGACAGACGACGGACAAAGAACTCCCTGTCAATCGTCTCGGAATTTCGGGACAAAATGCGCACGGCAATCTGAGAACGGGGATTGATGTAACCTCGTCCCAAAAACTGTTGCCGGCAACTGAAAACATCCACGATATCCCCTGGTGCAAATTTTCCTTTTACATACTCAATCTCACTCGAGTATACCCATGGATGGCCGGATTCTATTCCATGTTTTCCCTGACGTTTCAAAACAACTCTCGGTATCGTCTGCATTTTTTCTCCTCCAACGCCCAACGTCTTTATCAGTTATCAGTGTAAACAAAGAGGGCCTATGCGGCCCTCCACGATGCTTTAGCTCTGTTGCCCGGCAAGAACTTTGCGGGCGAACTCCTTGCCAAAATCAAAGCAGCGTTGCAGTTCCTCCGAAGTGGGAGCCCATTTCAACGTTGGCCCGGCCATGTCTACCGAGATACCGGCCGCCTTCAGACCCTCTTCCAAGTCTTTCTGCGCTCCGCCGGCCCAACCGTATGCGCCAAACGCCGCACCAATCTTGTTCGATGGCTTCAGCCCCTTGATATAGTAAAGCAAACCTGCCATATTGGGCAACATCCCATTATTCAGAGTGGAGGAGCCCACAAGGATTCCGCGAGCCTCAAGCAATTCCGCAATCAGTTCGCTACGGTCCGAATCTGCCATGCGATACAATTTTGCTTTTAAGCCCCCCACTGTCAACCCTTCAGAATCCGGCGGGCCATGGATTCCGTGCTGCCCCACATGGAGTCATAAACAACGAGCGTCACCGGCTCTGATTTGCCCTGCGACCATTTTTTATACAACTCCAAAATTTCCGGTACATGGCTCCGCCAGATCACTCCGTGACTCGGCGCAATCATGCGGATGGGCAGCGGTCCCAGCGTATCCATCGCTTTTGCGACCAAGCGGTTAAACAACATCAGGATGTTGGCATAATATTTTTGGGCTTCATAAAAAACTTCAGAAAGAACATTCTCATCATCAAACTTGAAATTGGATGAGTAATGTTGGCCAAAAGCGTCATTGGAAAACAAAATCTGTTCTTCCGGGATATAGGTGGCCATCGAGTCGGGCCAATGCAACATGGGCAAAGTCACAAACTGCAGCGTATTTTTTCCGAGCGACAGACTGTCACCGGTCTTCACCACCTGAAAATCGTACTCCTGCCCGAAATACTTTACCACTTCACCGCGGCCTTGTTCCGTGATGATGACTTTCGCCCGGACCGCCTTTTCCATGACAGCCGGAAGAGCACTGGAATGATCCGGTTCCACATGGTTTACAACCACATAGTCTATCTTGGACGGGTCGACAATCTGGCTGATCCTCTCCAGTAATTCTTTGGCAAACGGCGCTTTCACCGTATCAATCAGGCAAATTTTCTCATCCACAATTAAAAAGGAGTTATACGTAACGCCTCTGGGCGTCTTGTAGCCGTGAAAATCCCGGGTAGTCCAGTCTACGGCGCCTACTTGATAGATTCCTTTTGCCAGTTCTGCATTGTTCATTGATCTCTTTCCTCCCTTATAATAGCGTCGGTGCTTTTTTCAAAGCATCCGCCGCTTCTGCAATGATACGCTCGATAATTACTGCAACCGGTTCGATTTGTTTCAGAATCAGCAGGTTCTGCCCCGCTTGAACCATCCCGTTCTCCACATCCCCTTCCACTGCAGCAAGGTGATTCGTTCCGGTTGCAATCCGTTCCAGTTCGGACTTGGCTATATTGAGCCTCTCCAACGCCAGAAACTTCTCGGTAAAGGAGTTGCGCACTCCACGCACTGGATGTCCAATGGTTTGGCCGGTCACAACGCTGTCCAGTTCATCGGCCTGTATCAGCTTGTTCTTGAAGTTGGGATGAACGGAGCATTCTTCCGCTATCAAAAAGCGGCTTCCCAGCTGGACTCCTGATGCGCCCATGATTAAAGCGGCCGCCATGCCACGACCATCTCCAATCCCACCTGCCGCTACGACCGGAATCCTCACCAGCGGAATCACCTGTGTCATTAAAGTCATCGTGGTCAAGACCCCGATGTGCCCTCCTGCCTCAGTGCCTTCAATGACAATTGCATCCGCTCCATTGGCTTCGACTCGTTGCGCCAGTCTGGCGCTCGGTACCACAGGGATTTTCAGAATACCGGCGGAAGCCAGTTTTGAAAAATAAGGGATGGGATTGCCTGCGCCCAAAGTAACGAAAGATACTTTTTCTTCGCAGATCATATCAACAAGCTCATCCTTATTGGGAGCCATCAAAGCAATATTTACCCCGAATGGATTTTGCGTCTCCTTTTTCGCTTCCCGGATTTGCTCCCTCACCCAGTCGACAGTCCGGCCTCCAGCAGCGATAATGCCGGCACCGCCGGCTTTTGAAACCGCCACAGCCAATTTCGCATCGGAAACCCAAGCCATACCGCCCTGTAAAATCGGATACCGGATATTTAGCATCTGCGTCAAACGCGTACCCATATTTCCCCCCTGATTCTAGAAATTGCATTTCATATTTTATTTTGAATTCTACCTGCCTGGATCAAATCCTGCAAGAATCCTGTCAGGAAAACTGCATGGCAGGAAATGACTCCTTGCTTTCATCATCAGAAAAATTGCACATATGCGGTCTACAAAGTATAATAAAATGTATGAATCGGGAAGAGGTGACTTACTTGGCTGCCATCGGACGACACACAACCGCAGATTTCTACGGCTGCCGCCGGGAAGCGTTAAATAACATGGAAGGACTTCAAAGTATGATTTCTCTCGCTGTCAATGCAGCGAATTTGCAGATGCTCAGTTTTCAAAGCTATCAATTTGCACCGGAAGGAATTACAGTATTGGCACTGTTGACGGATGGCCACCTGGGCATCCATACATACCCTGAGCTTGGTTTCGCCGCAGTCGACATCTTTACGTGCGACAGTCAAAGTTTGCCGGAAAAAGCGCTTGCTGCAATCAAAGCTTCTCTCGTTCCTGAAAAGACTAAAAATACCCAGATCAAACGAGGGGATTTTGGTTCGGAACGCGATATGAAACCTCGGACAAAAACAAATTCCGGACCGATTCGCCGCGTTAAGGACACCGGTTCCAAAGTCCTGAAGTTTCTTGCCAACAAAAAATAAATCGGTTGTCATATATTCATGCCATCCGACTGAATTTAATTATATCATAATGAATAATAATATTCCATTACGAAAAAACAAGGCTGTTCAACCGGACAGCCTTGTTTCTTATAAAATGCAGCGGTTTTCCGCTGAAGCCATTAATTTTTGCTTCCTGGGTCCTTTCGACGATTGACCTTTTCAACCGGAAATCGAATTACCACCGACTTGTCAACCTTAGGCTTTTCGGCATGGATATCCCAAACTTCCGGTTCTCCATTCCATGAACTGTCCTGCAGTACCCCGTCAACAAACAAATCCGCCTGAACAACATCCCGAAATTTTTCATTGCGCAAATAATCGATCAGTAACGCGGCTTCCGTCTCATTCTCCGCATGCAATTCACCCTCGATAACAAGAAATCCATAATCCAGAAAATCTTCCCAGTCATCGAAACCGGAATTAAACCCCAGATTTAAAATATCCGCCAGTTCATTCATGATGTCAGGCCGCTCACAGCCTTCTATGCTCAGGCACTCAACCAAAACCAGCACCTTTCCTTGCGAAAGCGGCGCAACCAATTCTTCAAAAGAAACGATGGCATGCTTCAAAATGTTTCTGACCCCTTTCCGTTTGGAACACCATGTACCAGTATCTTATTATCACGCGAGGCTGCCTGCCTGTCAATTTGTCTTCCCATCCAGGAAACAAAAAACCTCTCCACTCTAAAGTGAAAAGGTAAAATTCCATTGGTGACCCCGGCGTGATTCGAACACGCGACCTACGGATTCGAAGTCCGGCGCTCTATCCAGCTGAGCTACGGGGCCACTTTCTTTTCACTGATACAATACACCCTCCGAACCAGTCGGAGGGTGTATTGTCGTTTGAACCGGCGACTACCTAATCTCCCAGGCCGTTTCCAACCAAGTACCTTCGGC
>CAZXCC010000052.1:0-14610 GCA_964638945.1 uncultured Veillonellaceae bacterium
GCCATTCCCAGATCGTCGTGGCAGTGCACGCTGATGATGGCTTTTTCGATATTGGGCGTATTTTGACGGAGATAGGAGATGAGCCTGGAAAATTCGTCAGGCATGGCATAGCCGACGGTGTCCGGCACATTGACCACAGTTGCGCCTTCCCTGATGGCAACACCCAATACTTCGGCCAAATAGGCCCAGTCGCTCCGGGAGGCATCTTCGGCGGAAAATTCGACATCCGGCGTCAAGGTACGGGCATAGCGGACAGCGGAGGCGGTTGCTTCGAGGACTTCAGCTCTGGACATCTTGAGTTTATGCTCCAGATGGATGTCGCTTGTGGCGATGAATGTATGGATGCGTGCACGTTCCGCCTTGCGGACCCCTTCCCAGGCCAGGTCGATGTCTTTGCGGTTTGCGCGGGCGAGGCCTGCGATGATGGGCCCCTTGACCCGGGATGCGACAGCCTGGACTGCTGCCAGGTCGCCAGGAGACGCTGCGGGGAAACCGGCTTCAATCACGTCGACTTTCAGACGTGCCAGCGATAGGCCGATCTCAACCTTCTCTTCTACGCCCAGACAGATGCCGGGGCTTTGCTCTCCATCGCGGAGGGTGGTGTCAAAAAACTGAACTCGCCGGATTCCCATGCTTTGTTCCTCCTTTTTCTTTTCTATATTTTTCTTGTCGGGATTTAATTGGAAAAGCCGCCCCTATCGGTCAGTTTTGACCGATAGGGGCGGCTTGATGCGCGGTACCACCCTACTTTGTGCTCTGTCCGGTTAACGCCCGGCGACGCTGTGACCTACGAAACGCTGCGGGATCCATGCAACGTCTTCGGACGCAGGGCTCCCGGGCGAGTTTTCACTTGCGGCTGCACACCGGTTCACACCAAACACCGGCTCTCTGAAATGCAGGATTCCGAAGCTTTATTCCCGATCATCACCATTGATGGTATGCTATAAAAAATCGAACCCGGGGATTTTGTATACATTATCGCAGCGAAAAATGCGAATGTCAAGAAAAAGTGTAAAATTATTGTACGGAGGGAAAAAATCCTTCCTCTGTTTACAGGATTTCTTTTATGAATGGCTAATTATAACAAATACAGCAATTCATCGTGTTTGAAGGATTGCATGCTCTCTGAAACTGGAGGAATTACGCCTGTGATTCTTCACAAGTGGATAAAAACATGGAGCGTCCTGGTGACGTTTGTTTTTTTGGCGGGACAACATCTGCCTCTTTTTGCTGCCGCTCCAGTCGTATATGACTTTCGCCTCGTCCAGGGACAGGCCAAACTTCCTGCCGTTGCGGTATATGCTGAAATAGTCGGTACAGGAGACGTTCCCGCAAAAGGAATCAAAGCGGAAGATTTGAAAGTGTCGCTGGGCCCGGCGCCGGGAAAGGTCGGCAGGGTCGTTCCCTTCGAGGACAGCGGCGAGGGAATCGGCTATGTCCTTATGGTTGACATTTCCAAGTCGCTTTCTGTTGCGCAGTTCCTGGAGATGAAAGAAACCATCGCGGCATTTGTTGATGCCATGTCGAAAGAAGATCAGGCGGCGCTGGTTACTTTTGGTTCTGCAGTCAATACGGTGCAGGCGTTTACGCCGAATCACAGCAAAATCAAGGAAAAATTGGCGGCTTTACAGCTTACGGACGATGAAACGGCGTTCTATGATGCGATAGACAAGGGGATTGCGGCGGCGAAAACCAAGGATGAGGGAGTTCCCCGGCGCAGAGTGCTGATAACGCTTACCGACGGCGTAAATGACATCAAGTCCGGTGCAGGGAAAGACGATATTTTGGGTCGACTGGCAACAGATCCCGTACCGTTGTATCTTATCGGCTTTATTCAGGGAAGACCCACGGAAGCAGAGGAAAGCGCCATCGGAGTGATGAAGCAGCTTGCCCGGATTTCCGGAGGAAGGTATTACGACGGCCGGGGCGGTTCCTGGCGGGGCATATATTTTGCCATTACCAGGGCGATTCGCTCTGCATTTCTGGTTGAAGCCGATATTCCGAACTTTCGGTCCGATGGCGGCGTCTATCCCGTGGAAATCAGTTTGCAGTCTGCCAACCGGGAATGGAAAGAAAAACTGCAGCTTACAGTTCCGGCAGGTGGGACCGTAGCTGCAGCTGACAACAGTGCCAAACCGGGACAGGAAAAAAAATCAGGGGAACAGGAGAGTTCCGGCAATTTTCCGCTGGTCGCCGGCGGGATTGGCTTGATTGCTGCTTTACTGGGAGCGTATTTCTGGCGGCGTCGACGGGAGACAGAGCCTGCTGTCCGTCCGGAAGGCGCACAGTTTGCAAGTCCCGGTTTTGCTGCGGTTACTGAACCAGGGGTGCTGGTACGGCTGACCTTGATCCATGAAGATTCCTCCGCAAATCCGATTGAGCTGGAAATATCCGACCGGGTGATTTTGGGCAGTGATCCGAAAGTCAGCAATCTGGTTTTTGACAGAGACAGTCATATCGCACCGGCGCATTGCGTGATCATTTTTACCGTCGGGCGTTTGTTTATCGAAGATCTGGACACGGAAAAAGGGACTTTTGTCAACGGGGTGGCCCTCACCGGCCGCCAGTGCCTGGAAGAGCAGGATGTCCTGAAACTCGGCAATACCGAGATGCGGCTTACATTTCCTGCCTGAAGAAAATCCCTGGATTGAAGCAAGAGAGTTACAACTGGATGGAAAGGTGGTAGAAAATGTTGATGTGCGCTGAAAAATTTTGGACAAAGCCCATATGGAGAACGCTGGCATTGTTTTTGATGCTGGTATTTGTGTCTGTGACGGTGGCGCTGCCTATTGCTGCTGCTGCGGCGGAAGCTGACATCGAGGCGATGAAGAGCAGTTCGGTCCGCGTGCTGATCACGCAGGGCGGCCGGTTAATGGCCAAAGGAAGCGGTTTTGTCATTGATGACGGAAAACATATCGTGACAAACTATCATGTGATTGAAGCGGTGGAAACAGAGGGGGCGCAAGCCTGGGTCGTGCTGGGTCGCGGCCGGGATATGCGACGGGCCCTTGAGATTCGCGCCACTTCGCAGGCCAACGATATCGCAGTGCTGTCTGTCGACCAGAAGCTGGCAAAACCCAGTGTAAAACTGATGCGGCGCGAAGACATCAAACCTGCGGAAGCAGTGATTGCGGTGGGTTTCCCAGGTACGAGCGACCGGGTGGATGAAGACTGGCTAAACGCACCTGCGACACCAACTCCCGGACAAGTTGTCCAGAAGCTTCGTCTCGGCGGCGGAGCTCATATGGTTCAGATCACAGCGGACATCAATCCTGGTAACTCCGGAGGACCTGTGTACAATACCCGTGGGCATGTTATCGCAATGTCCACGTTGAAAGGCCGGTCTTCTTCCCTGAATTATGCGGTTGACGCCGAGGAAATCATGGAAGTCGTGAAGCGTACCAACGCAGTGGTCGAGATGGCGGCGCCTGCCGGCGGAACAACCGGCAGCAAGGATGCCCAGGCTCCTGTCGCTCCTCCGGCTACACCGCCGGTAGAGACCAAACCGGTTCAACCGGAGCAGCCTTTTTACCAAAACCCGATGGTAATCGGAGGAGTGGTCGTCGGAGTCATTGTTCTGGGAATCATAGGATTCCTGGCTTCCCGCAAAAAATCGACTCCCTCCATGCCCATGCAACCACAGATGCAGCCACAAATGCCGCCGCAGCAAATTCCGCAGGGAGCGGCTCAGGCAGCCCCGAAACCGACGGTTGCCGCAGCGGTAAGGCGCTCGACAGTCAGTGGCATCAGCGGCTTCTTTGCAGGGAAAACAATCGAGTTGCCGGCAGGCCGTCCGATGATCATCGGACGTGATCCGCAGCAGGCCCAGCTTGTATTTCCTTCCGAAATGAGCGAAATCAGCAGGGTTCACTGCATCATCACGTATGATGCGGCAAGCCAGAGCTTTACCGTGGAAGACCGTTCCACCAACGGGACCTTCTTCCTCAACGGACAGAAAATCAACGGGCAGGCCCGGCTTCGTTCCGGTGAGCGATTCTATCTGAGCGAAGCAAATAATCTGTTCGAACTGCGTGCAGATTGAATATGAAGGCGGATACGGCATGCCTGTCAAAAACAGGAGGCCGAAAAGTCAATCAGGATGCCTACGGGTTTGAAGAAAGCGGCTTCGGATCATGCTGGGCGGTTGCCGATGGACTGGGCGGCCATGCGGGAGGCGAGATCGCTTCCCGTATGGCTATTGATGCAGTATTGCCCCTGTTCCGCGACGAGAAGACCTTTTCCAGGAAAGGGATGGAGGATTGCTTTACCAAGGCGCAGGAAGCAATCCGGGACAAAGTTGCCGAAGATAATGCATTGTCCGGTATGCGGACTACATTGGTTCTTTTGGCATGCAGCAGAGAGAACGAAATCTTTTGGGCCCATGTCGGCGATTCGCGGCTGTATTGGTTCCGGCAGGGACGAATCCGGCAACAGACCCGCGATCACAGTGTTCCCCAAATGCTTGTTGATGCAGGAAAACTGAAACCGGAAGAAATTCGCGGACATGAAGACCAGAACCGTTTAACCCGGGCCATCGGGCCGGTTGACGCAGTTCGTCCGGCTGTTTTGCCTGAACCTTTCCTGTTGGAAGAGGGAGATGCCGCGCTTCTTTGCAGTGATGGAATCTGGACCTGGATTTTGGAGCAGGAAATGGAAGCGGAGTTGCGTGCTGCCCGATCAGCGGAAGAGTGGCTGACAGCGTTGGAAAAGAAAGTGCTGGCCCGTGCAGAAGGGAATTTTGACAATTACACCGCCATTGCGGTTTTGTTTCAAGGAGTGCGCAAGCATGACGGACCGTGAAAATATAGACATTTCTCCCGGCAATGCCCAACATATCGGTGCACGGGGTGAACAACAGGATTCTTTTGGTTTTTCTGTATTTGATGATGCCGATCATGTCGGTCATGCAGGGGTTCTGGCCGTAGTCGCCGACGGCATGGGCGGTCTGGCAATGGGAAAAGACGCCAGCACCGTCGCTGTAAATACCTTCCTAAACACGTATATGGATAAAGACCCTGCGGAAAAAATTGCAGCCGTTTTAGACCGTTGCCTGCACGCCGCAAACCGCGCGGTGAACAAAATGGCAAAAAATGCCGGTCTTGAGGGAGAAGTGGGGACCACTCTCGTTGCGGTGGTAATCCACGAGGGCATGCTGTATCGGGTCGCCGCAGGGGACAGCAGGATTTATCTGTTTCGGGAAGGACTGCTTCGCCAACTGACCACCGATTATAATTATGGCCGTGTCCTTGACCGTCTTGTGTCAAAGGGCGAGATGACGCAGAGCGAGGCGGAATCTCATCCGTCACGCGCAGCGCTTACCAGTTTTCTTGGGAAAGAGGATTTGGATGAATATGATAATCCGTCAGACCCTCCGATAGTGTTGCAAATCGGCGACAAAATTCTTTTGGCCAGCGACGGGTTGTTCGGTTTTTTGCCGGAAGCGGAAATTAGCCGCCTCATGGTGGCTGAGCCGCAAAAGGCAGCCGAAAATATGGTAAATGAAACTCTGCTTTTGCAACGTCCTTATCAGGATAATATCACTGTAGCCATATTGGGGTATGGATTGCCTGAAGTAGCTCCGCTGCCGGAAACCCAGACGCGGAAAATCGAGATCAAAGCGCCTGCGGCGCCCAAAAATAAGGAAAAATCGTCATCCGGAAAATGGCTGAAAGTGATAGTGGGATTAGCGATTCTGGCAGTGTTGGGGTTTATGGGCGGGCAGTATTTTGCAAGGCAGAGTGGGGCAGCAACAGACTCCCCTGTGGAAAAGCAGTCAGGAGATATTCCGGCTAAAACTGCACCGTCGCCTGAAAAAAAGGAGTAGCACAAAAAAATTGCAATGCAATCACGATGATGTGAATAGGAAAGGGGTTTGAAAACATGGCGTTGATACGTTGCCAACAGGGCCATTTCTATGATCCGTCCAGACACAATGCCTGTCCATATTGCGGCAGCATGCCGGTTATCGCCGGCGCCACGGAAGCGCAGCCGCCGACAGGCGCTGTGCCTGCACAGGTGGGCGCGACCAGACCGCTGCGGGAAACTCCGCCGCCGATTATTGGCCCGACTGTGCCGCTGCGACCGCAAGGGCAGTCGCCGGCGGCTGTAAAAAAAGAAGCGGAAGAAGGACGGACGATTGCTGTCGACATGAAAAAAGTCGGCATTGATCCGGTGGTCGGCTGGCTGGTATGCGTCAAGGGACCTTCACGCGGACGGGATTATCGTGTGCGCAGCGGACGCAACGGCATAGGCCGCTCGGAAGCCATGGACGTGCAAATCACCGGGGATGACACTGTTTCACGCGAGAACCATGCCTTTCTCGTTTTTGAGCCGCGGAAGAGGGTTTTCAGCATCAGGCCCGGTGATGGACGCGGTCTGGTATATTTGAACGGCGATGAAGTAATCCAAGCCTCTGATCTTGCCGCCTATGACCTGATCGAACTGGGTGAAACGCAGTTGATGTTCGTTCCTTTGTGCGGAGAGAAATTCAACTGGGACCAAAGCAAGGAAGAAGCGCCGGAAAAACCGATATAGGCGCGCAAACCCAAGAGGGAGTGTAACCGATGGAATCGTGGGATATGTTATGTCCTGGATGTTTTGCCAACAAGGGGGAGAATGCGGTATGCCCCTATTGCGGCTATGATGAATCAGAACGCCGATCTCCCCTGGTATTGCCGCACAGAACCGTTCTGAACGGGCAGTTTTTGGTCGGCAAAGTGCTGGGCAAACCTGGCGGCTTTGGGATCACTTATCTTGGCTGGGATGTAAATCTTGCCACGCCTGTGGCAATCAAAGAATACCTGCCGCGTGATTATGCGGGACGGGATTCCGATCATGCCTCGATTGTGGCTCATTCGAATGAAGACGCCAGCCTGTTTCGTTTCGGGCTGGAGCAGTTTTTGCTGGAAGCGAGGACGCTGGCACGTTTTGACCATCCCAACGTTGTAAGGACCCGGAGTTTTTTTGAGCAGAATGGCACGGCCTACCTGGTCATGGACTATTTGCAGGGCGTGAATCTGACCGAGTATTTGGCAAACAAAGGTGGACGCCTGACAGAACAACAGGCCGCGGAAATCATGCTGCCGATATTGGACGGATTGCAGGAGGTCCATGCGAAAGGCTTTCTGCATCGTGATATCAAGCCTCAGAATATTTACATCACCACAATTGGACGCCCCATATTGCTTGACTTCGGTGCGGCCAGACAGGCTATGGGAGAGCGGAGCCGAAGCCTGTCCGTGGTATTGACGCAAGGCTTTGCTCCTTATGAACAATATCATCGTCGCGGCGAGCAGGGACCGTGGACGGACATCTACGCAGTTTCGGCTACTTATTATTATTTGCTGTCCGGGCAGGCGCCTCCTGATGCCGCGGAACGGGTGGCGGTAGATGAACTGAAGCCGATAGATACAGTAGTTCCAGGAATTTCAGCTAACTTGAGTGCAGCCATAATGCAGGGACTTTCTTTGGAAGCGGGATTGCGTCCGCAGGACGTGTTTATGTTCCGGGATATGCTGGCTGGAAAAAATTCCATGCCAAAAGAACCGACCGTGTCCGTGAAGGCACCGTCCGCTGCAGTTCCTCCGCCGTTGCCGCCATTGCCGAAACTCCCGGTACAGCAGATGCCGGAACCGGTTATGCAGCCGTCGCCGGCAGCAGCCCCAGACTATTCAGCACCGCCTGCGTATTCGGCGCCGCCCGTGCAGGAAAAGAAATCCTCTTCAGGAATCTGGATCGCCATCAGCGCCATTGTATTGGCTATCGCGGCAGTCGGATGGTTTTTCTTCGGGGGAACTCCCGCTGCGGAAAAAAAAGAGGCGCCGGCAATAACCCAACCGGCTAAGAAAACCGTCCCCGCCGAACCGGAACAGACAAACCCGCCCTTGAAGCCATTGCCAACGGAGCAGCCTGCACAGACGCCGACGCTGCCACCCGGGCAACCCAGCGGGCCGGCGAGCGGAGGGACGACGACCAAACCTGCCCAGCCGCCTGCAGATACGGCAAAACCAACGGAGCCGGCTTCACCGCCGGCTGATACACAGCCCAAGCAACAGACGCCGGCTGTCAGGACACAACCGGCTGCTCCTGCAGAGAAGCCTGCGACGCCTCCTCCCAAGAGGGACAAAGGTTCCCTTTGGTAATGGCGCAGAAACGAAAAATAGTTTACTATGTAGTTGGGATCGTGATGTGTGAAGAAAGGGGCGGTCTGAATGAACCAACGAATACTGGTAATAGGATTATTGGTGGTATGCATAGCTGGAATGCTGAGCTTTTCCGGAGTTGCAGCTGCGTCTTCCGGGTCGGTGGTATGGATAGGATCTGGGCAAAATAGCGGCTGGGGCGGCTTTATGCAGCGGATCATGCAGCCGGACTATCGTCTTCAGATGTCTAGCGGCACGCCTTACTGGAATACGCTGATGATGCCGGTGGATGCAAGCGCTGCTACTTCCGGCATGACTTCCTACATGGGGATGCCGGCTTTTGGCTTCTGTCCGGTACAGGGACAATGTTTCATGGTGATGGTGCAAAACCCTGTAAATTATGGCGGAGCCGGTGCAAACTGCCCGCAGGTCATAATGCCGGCGCAGCCTGCGCCGAACCAGCAGGGCAAACCAACGTCGCTCTGGTAATAAGGAAAAAAGGGAGAGATTTGTAGATGAAAAGAAAAGTTGCCTTGATGCTGTCAATTTGCCTGCTTGGTTTGATTGGAATGCTTCCTGCCGCTTATGCGGCACCGGATATGACTGCAAGCAGTGCGACCGGTGGCCTGCGTTACACTATATCGGTTTCCAAGTTTGAAAACCGGTCGGGCTGGAGCGGCCAATGGAATATTGGCGACGGCTGGGGGCTTGTAATGACAGATATCCTCAACCAGTCCGGCAAGTTCATTGTTCTGGGCGAAACGGATATGAGGAAAGAAGCCATGCTTGAGCAGGATCTGGGAGCGGCAGGACGGACGGCGCAGGGCGCCATCACGCCGGGTGTGGGCAATATGACACCGGCGCAGATTCTTGTCAAGGGTGCTATTACCAATGTGCAAACGACGAGCGGCGGCGCCGGCGGCCTGTCCATCGGCGGCGTGTCCCTGGGCGGGTCCAGCGCCAATGCGCAGATCAATGCCACCATGTATATGGTGCATACTTCCACTGGACAGATCTTGGCCTCGAAGAGCGTTGTCGGCAAATCCAATTCATCGGGTGGCGGCATCGGCTACTCGGGGAACGGTTGGGGCGCCGGAGCGAGCGGCTTTAAGAGCGACAATGTGGCCAAAGCCATGGAGAATGCCATTCAACAGGGCGTGCAATGGATGACGGAACAGCTGCCGAAGATTACGTGGCGCGGCAATGTGGTCATGGTCAGGGATGGAAAAGTATATATCAACAGGGGAACCCGTGAAGGCGTGACCGAAGGGATGAGTTTTGTCATCGGCAATGCAGAAGCGCTGCGCGATCCGAGTACAGGAGAAGTCCTGGACGTCAATTTTACGACACTTGCACATGTTACCGTGAATTCGGTCAAGGAGAAGATCTCCATTGCCAGCGTGACAAACGGCAATGTGGATGATATTAGCAAAGGGATGTTTGTACAGTTACCCTAATTGTATTTGAAACATCCAACAAACATGGGATATTCGGGCAGGCCTGCATGGTGTGCCCGCTTTTTTTTGCAAAAAATTACTCCCGGTTTGCACCGGGAGTGGAGAAAAAATTGAATTCGCGGTTTTACCAATAGAATACGTTGTCCCGATATGTGGCAGTCACGGTGCGGCCATCCTTGAGTATCACGCGGTATTGACCGTTCGGGCTGTACGGAATGTCATCCCGGTATTCGCCCACGTATTCGGCGATGATTGCGCCATTGCTCATCAGGGCTTGTGTGCCGGGTCCGTGCCGTTTGTCATCTTTCCAGGTTCCAGTATAATAGCTGCCTGAAGCCCATTTCATGGTGCCTTGCCCATTGCGTTTGTCGTTCGCATAGGAACCTTTGTAAACACGCCCGTCGGTATAGGTGAAGGTACCCTGCCCGCTTTTTTGTCCATGATCAAAAGCTCCGGTATATTCGTCGCCGCGGGCTGTTTTCAGATATCCTTCCCCCTGGGGCAGATCATCTTTGAATGGGCCGGTATATTTTGTGCCGTCTTTTTGCGTCAAAACCCCCTGCCCGTTTCTCTTGTCATCCAGCCAACTGCCTGTATACTGATGGCCGTTGGAATATGTCTGCGTGCCGTTGCCGTTGCGTTTCCCCTGCTTGAAGGACCCTTCGTAGCGTGAACCGTCTTTGAGCGTCAATTTCCCCGTACCGTCGAAAAGATCGCCTTTCCAGTCTCCTTCATACAACTCGCCGGAGTTTGTTTGCAGGGAACCTCTGCCCTCCCGGACACCGGATGCAAAGTCGCCTGCATATACGGAACCGTTGGCATATGTCAGTTTTCCTTTGCCGGAGGGAGAGCCCCAGCTCACATTTCCTTCGTATGTACCGCCTTTATATTGGATTGTCTGATTTCCATTCATACTGTTGTAAGAAACAGCCGCACCGCCAAGCAACAGAAGGCACACAACAGCAACCCCAATAAAAATCTTGCGGCCACGACCCGTGCCAACTGCTGAAGGCATTTGTTGTGGCATGGGAGGTGGAGGTGCGGACTGTGAAACGGGCTGCGGCTGATTCCAGGCTGCAGGCGCCGATGACGGATAGGCGGGTTGCTGGGATATATGGAGAGAAGGTGGCTGGAGAGAAGATGGCTGCGGAATGGGCGGCGGTGTAATCACAGCGCCAGTCAGGCTGTTTTGAAACTCCGTGATGGTTTGTGGGCGGTTTGCCGGATCAATGGAGAGCGCCCTCATGATTGCAGCGCTAAAAGTTGAAGATACTCCCGGCACAGCCTGCGCCGGCGGCAGTAAGTCGTCCTGTGCCACGCGTTCTGCGGCTTCGGGCGGAATCATGCCGGTAACGAGGTGATACAGGGTCGCTGCGCAGGCATAGATGTCTGTCCAAGGGCCCTGTTTTCCATGTCGGTGATATTGTTCCCACGGCGCATATCCTGGAGTAATGACGGTTGTCATGCCGCGATTGCCCATAGACTGGCGGGCAGTGCCAAAATCCAGCAGGATGGGGCGTCCGCTTGTGGTGATATATATGTTCTGAGGCTTGATGTCGCGATGCAGAAAACCCTTGGCATGCACTTCGCCCAATCCGGCCAGGATGGGCAACATAATGTCGAGGGCGGCTTTTTCCGACATACGGCCGCCGAGGTTGGCAAGATGATCCGACAGACTGTTGCCCTGCAGATAATCCATAACCAGGTAAGCAGTGCCGTTTTCCTGAAAAAATGCTCGGACCCGGACTACGTTGGGATGGTCAAATTGCGCCAATGTACGCGCCTCGTGGAGAAATTGCTCCAGTCCATATCGGAATGATTCGGAATCGCCGTTTGTGTGGGTCGTGACGCTGATTCTGTCCAGATGCCGACCGGCAAGGTCACGGGGCAGATACTCCTTGATTGCGACATACGTTGCGAGCTGACTGTCCCAGCCAAGGTATGTGATGCCGAATCCGCCGGGTTTACCCAGGATTTTGCCAACGAGGTACTGGCCGTTCATCAGGGGGGTTCCCGGTGGCAGCAATAAAGAGCTCTGGGGTGCGTTTTCATCAAACCCGCAGGCTGTGCATGCTCCATTGTTGAAAGTTTCGAGAAAACAAGCAGGGCAGATCATATTTCGGACTCCCTTCGTGACACTGTGCAATGGAGAAAATTTATCCTATGCACAACTTGTATATCTATTATTTGCCGTCTGGCTAAAATGTTCCTGCTGTGTTTTCAGGCAGATCTTTCTCGAACAGGGTCGAGCAGGGGAAAAAATTTCTGCGGCGAACGGGTAAAATAAGAGACCGGCAGGGGAGGGAGAAATCATGGAAAAAGCGCGGAAAATACTGACTGCACTGCGAAATGCCGGCCACGAAGCTTTTGTCGTGGGTGGAGCCGTCAGGGATCATTTGCTTGGAGTTTCACCACAGGATATAGATATAGCGACCTCCGCCGATACGACCGTCATCCAGCGTGCGGCATCAAGCCAGGGGTGGAGGACTCTGGAAGTGGGCGTGTTTTTTGGTGTGGTGGTGATTGTGGTTGAAGGTTCGGCTTATGATGTGGCTACATTTCGAACCGAAACCTATGGTTCCGACAGTCACAGGCCGGATACGGTATCTTTTGCCGCGTCGCTGCGTGAAGATCTGTCGCGGCGTGATTTTACAATGAATGCGATGGCGTTGGACGAAAACGGACAGCTTATCGATTTTTTCCAGGGACAGGAGGACCTGCGGCTTGGACGGATTCGGACCGTGGGGGAACCGCGCCTGCGATTTCAGGAAGATGCGCTGCGCATGTTCAGGGCGGCAAGATTTGCGGCGACCTTTGGCTTTGAAATCGAACCGGAGACTTTGGCTGCAATTTCCCCCAACTTATATCGTGTCAGGGGGTTATCGGTAGAGCGGGTGCGTGATGAAATCGACAAAACCTTAATTGGGCGCTATGCCCCGAAAGGGTTGCGCATTTTGCTGGAGCAGGGGCTTTTGAATGAAAGCTGCCGTGTGCGTGAAGACTCGAAGGAAAGTAATATTCCGATACTGCCTGAAATGCAGCATTTGAGCGGCTTGGCCCAGAATCCGCGTTATCATCGTCTGGACGCATGGGAGCATACTCTGGCCGCCGTAAATGAGACAAAAGAGACTCCCATGCTTCGCTGGGCGTCATTGCTGCATGATGTCGCCAAGGGGTTGCCTGAGGTTCGCAGTTATAATGAATTCGGCGAACCCATCGAACACCAGCATGAGGTCGCGGGAGAAGCAATGGCGAAAAATATTGCAAAAAGGCTTCGCTTTCCGGCATTTTGGACCAAACGCATTCCTTGGCTCGTTCGGCATCATCTGCGGCTGCCTGTTGCGGAAAATGAAGCGGCCATACGCTGGTTGCGGCGCAGGGCGCGCGAATTCAAGCGGCCGGCGGAGCTGAAAGAGGGAATCGAAGATTTGCTGGAAATTCATCGGGCAGACAGGCTGGCAGGGCATAGAAATCCTGGAATGCCGGAGTGGGAAAGGACTGCAGGGGTAATCAGGGGTATATTGGATTCAGTGCCGTTTTATCCGGAGCAGTTGGCTATCACTGGGGAAATAATCGCTGAATATATCGGTAAAGGGCCAATAGTCGGGGCATTTCAAAGAACTTTGCTTGCCAGGATACAGACGGGGGAACTGCTGAACACGGAAGGCGCACAATGGGAAGCCCTGCTCAAGAAAGCGGAACGACGAAACATAAAAATATGATGTATACATTTTACTATAATATTGACTAATTTTTGTGTGATAGTGTATAGTTTGCTTAAGGGTAAGAAATGTGATGGCGAGTCAACGGAGACTCTTTCGTCCAGAAAACGGAGGAGTCTGTTTTTTTTACCCGAAGTGCCAAAAATGAAAGGAGGTCTCTGTGATGATGGAAAATCTGAAAATGGAACACCTGAGCACGGAAGAAATTTTGAAAATGCCGCTGCACATGCAAATCTTATATTATCTTGAAAGGTGGGGTACATTGGCACAGGGTTCCGACGCACTGAAAAAAGCCGGTTAATATTGCAATGATATATTGGCAAAATAAAGCTGCGCCAAAAGAGACGACGTAATATTGCCGTCTCTTTTTTTGTCTGATGATTTGCGACTATCATAAGAAAGTAGTAAAATAAAAACAATGTTGCAGAATATCCGGGAGTGTCAAATGATTACACGTCGGCGTTTTATCAAAAACTGCATAGCGACTGCTGCCGCTTTTGGCATCGGGAACGCAGTATCTCCGCTGTCAGTGGTGGACGCCGTTTCTTCTTCAGACATCCCGGTTTTATTGTATCATCGGATTGGCGATACGGAAGGACATCTGACGATCAGTCCGGAAAAATTCGAATCGGATTTGATCCGCTTGCGGGAATTGGGATATGAAACGATTTCCCTCGATATCTTCCGAAAATTTTTGATCGATTCCAATACGGAGATGCCGCAAAATCCAATCATGATTTCTTTTGATGACGGATATTTGGATAATTTCATGAATGCTTACCCCTTGCTGCGCAAATATGGCATGACGGCAGCGTTTTATATTATCACAAGCATGGTGGGGGCGGAGGATCGACTGGCCGTGGGACATATCCGTGAGATGGCGGCCAATGGCATGTCGATCGGTTCTCATACGGTAAGTCACCGTATGCTTGGCGAGATGGGAAAAGAAGAGGCGCAAAACGAACTGATACTATCCCGCAACTACCTGGAAGGAATGCTGCAAAAGCCGGTTGAATTTATTGCCTATCCCAAAGGAAGCTTTAATGGGCAAACAGGACCGGTGGCTTATGAATCAGGCTACCGTGGAGGGTTTTCCATAATGCCGGGGACTTGCACACGTGATACAAACCCCTTTGTGCTGCGCCGGATTCCCGTGTTCAGCTTTGATGGCGACATCAGGCGGACGATGATAAAGCGCGGCCGTATATAATGTGTGATTGACAAAGGAAAGGACACCCTGTTATAATACTTTCGTGCCGGACACGGAGGGGTGTCCGAGTGGTTTATGGA
>CAZXCC010000053.1:0-14512 GCA_964638945.1 uncultured Veillonellaceae bacterium
GTTTATGAGCGTGCACGATCCGGTATCGGCATTATGATTCAGCGGCCTCCAACCATCCGGGGCCTTTCCGTGCGGCAGATGGTGGAGATTTGCTCGCGTCGGAACGCAGACGCGGATAAACTGGCAGAGCGTCTCCATATGACGGATTTTCTGGAGAGGAACGTCAACGAAGGATTTTCCGGCGGAGAAATCAAACGTTCCGAACTGCTCCAGCTACTTGCGCAGGAACCGGACTTATTACTTCTGGATGAACCGGAATCCGGCGTTGATATCGAGAATATCGTTCTTGTGGGAGAGGCTGCAAACCGGATACTGGCCCGTGGTCATGTCGACAGCCCGGATGCAACCATGCGCAGGCAACGACAGGCTCGGACCAAGTCGGGACTCATCATCACCCATACGGGTCACATTCTTCAGTATGTGCCGGCAGATATTGCGCACGTCATGTACCACGGAACGATTTCCTGCAGCGGCAATGCGCAGGAGATGTTGCAGTGCATCCAGCACAAGGGATACGAAGAGTGTGTCCGCTGTGCGATGTAGAGGAGGCTGGACAAGATGAGCAGTCGGGAGATTCTGACGGACAAGGCCAGGGCGGCCATCGATAAAAAAGCCTTGTATGGAGAGGATGTCGATTTCAGCAAGTTTGTCGATCAGGGAACAGAAGATGCCCTGATTCCGGATTTGAGCGTTTTGCCTGCGGAACGGAAACATGAGCTTGAATCGATCGGGCTCGATACTTCCGGCATGGGACGGGCCGGGACCTATATGCAGATGGATCACTCCGTTGTGCACTGTGACATCGCCGCAGACGGGGTCGAAATATTGTCTACCGATGCCGCGCTGAAGTGTCATGCGTGGCTTGAGGATTACTGGTGGCGGGCAGTGGCGCCGGATGCGGACAAGTTTACAGCCCGGGCTGCATTGCATCAGGAACATGGGTATTTTATCAGGGCTTTGGCAGGACAGAAAGTGAAGGAACCCGTCCAGGCATGCCTCTATATCGGCCAGGAAGGGCTCATTCAGGATGTCCATAATTTGATCATCGTCGAAGAAGGAGCAGAGCTGCATGTCATTACCGGCTGTGCAACGGATCCCGGCGTAAAAAAAGGCGCCCATATCGGTATCAGCGAGTTTTACATCAAGAAGGGCGGCAAACTGACGTTCACGATGATACACCGCTGGGGCGAGGATGTCACTGTCCGGCCCCGTACCGGTGTGATTGTGGAAGAAGACGGCCTGTTCATTTCCAACTATATCTGCATGCAGAAAGTAAAAGATATTCAGATGTATCCCAGCACACGTCTTACAGCCTCTGGCGCCGTGGCGCGCATCAACTCCGTTCTGGTGGCTCCGCAGGGTTCCCATATGGATGTCGGAGGCCGTGTCGTTCTGGAAGCGCCGGAGACAAGGGCGGAAATCGTCGCCCGTTCAATTTCAACCGGGGGTGTGATTGTCAACCGGGGTCATCTGGTCGGAATTGCGCCGGATTCCAAGGCGCATCTGGAGTGCCACGGACTGCTGCTCGCGCCGGGCGGAGTGATTCATGCGGTGCCTGAGCTGGAAGCGCGAACAGATAATGCCGAACTCAGCCATGAAGCGGCAGTCGGCAAAATCGCGCCGGAAGAGATCGAATACCTGATGGCCCGCGGTCTGGACGAGGAAGAGGCCGTGGCCACCATTGTGCGCGGTTTTCTGAATGTCAATATTGAAGGGTTGCCGGATTCGCTGGCGGCTGAAATCAACAAAACCATCCAGGAGTTTTCCCTGAACCCGGGATCTTGAAAATGCGAATCATCCATTGCATCACATAACGACTTATAATAACCGTAATAGGAGTGAAGTACAGTTGTTACTTTCAGAATTAAAAGGACCGATCGAAGAACTGGGCCGCAAGGTCGAAGATATCAGGGGGTCTCTTTGACGTCGCTGGCAAGCTGGGGAAGATCGCCGAACTGGAAAAAATGACGGAAGCCCATGATTTATGGGATGATCCGCAGGCAGCGCAGAAAATCATGCAGGAACTGACGAATCTGCGTGAGTCTGTTGCGCAGTACACTACCATGAAGGCCCGTTACGACGATGTGGCGGCGCTTTGGGAACTGGGTACGGAAGAGAATGACGACAGCGTGATCCCTGAACTGGAAGGGCTGTTGAAAGAACTGGAACATGACGCGGAACAGCTGGAACTGTCCCTCATGCTTTCCGGCGATTATGACGCCAATAACGCGATCCTGACGTTGCATGCAGGCGCAGGCGGCACGGAAGCACAGGACTGGGCGCAGATGTTGCTTCGCATGTATGTGCGGTGGGCGGAGCGCAGCCGCTACAAGGTGGAAACCCTCGACTTGCTGGACGGTGACGAGGCAGGTGTAAAAAGCGCCACTTTGCTGATTTCCGGCCGCAATGCCTATGGGTATCTGAAGGCGGAAAAAGGAGTGCACCGGTTGGTGCGCATTTCCCCGTTTGATTCTAACGCCAGACGTCATACTTCCTTTGCTGCGGTCGACGTCATGCCGGAAGTCGATGACAATGTGGAAATCGAAATCCGGACCGAAGATCTGCGGATCGACACGTTCCGGGCAGGCGGCGCCGGCGGTCAACATATCAACAAGACGGACTCGGCTGTGCGCATGACGCATCTGCCGACAGGCGTTGTTGTTCAGTGCCAGAACGAAAGGTCGCAGATTCAGAACCGGGAACAATGCATGAAACTGCTGCGGGCACGGTTGTTCGAAATTGAACAGGAAAAGCAGGCCGCAGAGAAAGCGGAGATTGCCGGCGATTATCAAAAAATTGAATGGGGCAGTCAGATCCGTTCTTATGTATTCCATCCGTACAGTATGGTCAAGGATCACCGGACGAGTTTCGAGGTCGGGAACGTGCAGGCTGTCATGGATGGTGAACTGGATGGTTTTATTGAAGCATACCTGAAGAAACAGTAGGAGGCGCCGCGTGTCCAAAAGAGGGTTGATCCTGATTGGTTTATTACTGGCGCTGGTTGCTTTCAGCGAAGTCATCACTCCTCTGGCTGCTTCGTTTCTGCTTGACCGTGCAATAAACAAAGCAACTCCGGCAAAGCAGATGGGGGTTTCCGCCCGTTCTTTTCCGGGGATTACGATGTGGGTGGGTCATTTTGATTCGGTGACTGCCGGCGCTGCCGGGGCTTCGATTGACGGTTTTTCTGTACAGGAGATGCGGATGTCGCTGGATGGCGCCCGGCTGGATATGTCCGACCTGATGATGAAAAACCGGGTCACGGTCAGAGACGTGCGGAACCTGGAAATGGTGATGAAGATAACGGAAAAGGATCTGGCTGGCTATATCGGCGCCAGGGTTAAAGAGGCGAAGAATACTACAGTAAGGATTACAGCTGACAACATTCAGTTGCGCAGCGAAATCGACCTGGGCATCGCGAAATTGTCGGCTGGAGTGGACGGACGGATTGTCGGCGACGCAAAGTCCATCCGATTTATCAGCGACAAGCTGGAAGTGAAAAATACCGGCGGCATCAATTTTGGCGCTGTTTTTGCAGAGATTCCCCTGATAGACATGACACGTCTTCCGTTTAAGGCCGGTGTTCGCAAGGTGGTTATGGAAACAGGCGCAATGACAATAGTATTTGATAATCATTTTTAAGGTGGAATGAAGCTTGCTGGTTTTTCGCTATAACCGGGTATTGATTGCTTTGATTGCTGTCGGATTGGTTGCCGCTCTGTTCATCAATTGGCAGCGGTACAATATCGAACGTGCGAATACGCAGGTTGAATTAGTTTCCGACTATGAACAGGTCGTGGAAATGTCCAGAATTGACGGCATTCCACTGCAATCTGTTTTTCGGCAGCTGAAGGCGGCGGGACTGACGTCTCTTACCGTTTTTGAAACCAATCTGGAAAAATTGGCTGCCAATGGTGTTATTACGGCGGTTTCAACGAGCAATATCCTGCATAGCTACTATGCAGGTACACTCAGTGACTGGTGGTGGCGGAATGAAGTCGAATCAGGCCGTCTGGCTGCAGGGCAGGTTTACGTACTGGCGCGTGAAGCGGATCGCTTTGGCGAAGTGTTCAGCGATCTGGAACGCCGCGTCGGAAAACATCGGGTAAAGCAGTATCAGGAAGGGTACCGCTGGTTCATTATCGTGGATGCGCCGTTTGAATCCCTGATTACCTGGAACCTTGGCCTGCCGGTATATGAAATGCAGACTGCGGCAGCCAACGGTTTTTTGGTGTTGGCGCGTCCGACAAATTATTCAAAGGTCAAACCGGATGATGTAAAATCTGTTTTTGCGCGCATCGACCAGGCGGGCGTTGCCGTTTCCGGCCTCTATTTTGTCGGGGATGAAGTCCTGGGTTTTCCGGACCAGCTGCCCCTGGTGGCGGAGGAGATGCGAAAACGGGGCTTGACTCTGGGGATGCTTGAGGATTATACACAACTGCAGTTCAAAAACCAGGACGGCATGTTTGCGTTGGCTGAGCTTTCCGGTTATTCTGTCGCACGTCTGCATCAACTGTTGAAAGTGGAACAGCCCAAACTTTCGGTGGCAGAGGCGGTTCACCGGCAGGTTCTGGGCAGCCGCGAACGCAATATCCGCATCCAGTATCTGAAGATGTACGAGCGGCCCCTGCCGGGGAAGAATCTTACCGAGACCCACGTGGCTTATGTCAGCGGCATCAAGCAGGGGTTGACGGATTTTGGTGTGCCCACAGGGCCGGCCACGACCTTTCCTCCCTATTCGCCGGACAAAATGCTTCTGTTTCTGATTACACTGGGAACTGTGGCAGCCGGAGTGCTTCTGCTCAGTATTTCGATTCCGGTGCCGAAACGGGTTCAATACGCGATGTTGACAGTTTTTACGCTCGGATTTGGAGCTCCGTTGTTTTTCGGAACGGCAACACTGGCAAGGCAGATCACGGCTTTCGGCAGTTCGATCCTTTTCCCTGTTCTTGCCATGACCTGGCAGATGGACTGCTGGCGGAACACTGCGCCGCGAGGCGGTGCAAGCATCGGACGCATCCTGCGCGACGGACTCGTCGGGCTGGTGCGGACCTTCCTGCTGGCGCTTGTTGGAGGACTCTATCTGTCTGCAATCTTATCCGATACAAGGTTTTTTCTCGAGATGGAGATTTTCCGCGGCGTCAAACTGACGTTTGTATTGCCGCTGATTCTTGTCAGTATTGTCTATCTGACGCGATTTAATCTGTTTCCCGGCGTAGATGCGGATGACTCCCGCCATTTGTGGCAGAAGCTGCTGCATGTGCTGGATTATCCTGCCTATATCAAGACGTTGCTGGCTTTTGCCGCCGCAGGCGCCGTTGCGTATGTTTTTGTCGGCCGTTCGGGTCATTCCGCCGGGTTGCCTGTACCTGACGTCGAAATCAAGCTGCGGCGTTTTCTCGAAGTTGCGATGTATGCCAGGCCGCGCGAGAAGGAATTTTTGATCGGACATCCGGCGTTCCTGTTGGCGGTAATGTCTCTGTACCGGCAATGGCCGCGATTTTTTCATTTTGGTTTTGTGATCGCGGCAACGATTGCGATGGGTTCCCTGGTGGAAACCTTTGCACATATGCGTACTCCGGTCCTGATGTCGCTGGTGCGTGGCGTAGACGGACTGATTATTGGCGCCATATTGGGGATTATTGCAGTAGTCGGACTGCAATGGATGCATGCTCTTACCTTCCTGCTGCGAAGGAGACCGACAGCGGATGAGTGATATGGTTATTTCGGGTTACTACGGATTTGGCAACGCCGGCGACGAGGCGATGCTTGCCGCCATGGTCGGTGCTTTGCGCGAAATCGATCCAGCGGTGCATATCACGGTTTTTTCCGGTGACCCGGAGGATACCCGGCGTCGGCACGGTGTAGAGGCCGTGCATCGCCTGAATATGTGGCAGATTGCAAAAAAACTGTATCATGCCGATTTGCTGATCAGCGGTGGCGGGAGTCTGCTGCAGGATGTAACCAGCGGCCGCAGTATTTTTTATTATCTTGGTATCATGCAAATTGCGAACTGGCTCGGTTGTCCGATCATGCTGTATGCACAGGGAATCGGCCCCATTCGCAGTAAACTGGCGCGGGCTTTCATGCGTCATATGGGAAACCGCATTGCAGGCGCAACGGTACGGGACGAAGGATCAAAACTCGAGCTGGAGGGTCTTGGCGTGACCCGGCCCAATGTTTCGGTAACCGCTGATCCTGTTTTGGCTTTAACACCGGGTGACCGCTCTGTTGGAGGTTCCATCATCCGTCAGGCGGGTTTGACAGGCGAGGGTCCCCTGATCGGTTTTTCCGTGCGGGAATGGCGGGGTCAGGAGCATTACAAGAAAACGTTCGCAGCCGTTGCCGATCGCCTGGTGAGCGAGACTGACGCCAGAATATTGTTTATTCCCATGCAATGGCCGGATGACCTTCGGGCGGCCCGTGCCGTGGCAGAAAAAATGCAGCAACGTTGTGTGGTATTGGAAGGAAATTATGACACTGAGGCATTGTTGTCGATTGTAGGAAACCTCGACCTGCTGGTGGGGGTTCGACTGCATGCCCTGATTTTTGCCGCAGTCATGGAAACCCCTTTTATCGGAGTATCGTATGATCCCAAGATAGACCGGTTTTTGGCAACCCTGGATGAGCAGCCTGCAGGGACGCTGGAAAGTGTTGCGACTGACGAACTGCTGCAACGGATTCGGCAGGTTCATGGGGATGTTAATGCAAAAGAAGGACGGTGCCGACGGGTGCGCGAACTTAGGGCGCAAGCCCTCCAGAACGCTCGGTTTGCGCTGCAATGGCGCCGAAAAAAAGAGGGATAATGAATCCTGCGTCGAATTAATTTAAAGTTAAGTAATGAATGGAACGGGAGTGCTACATTACTTTGATACAGTTGAATGAAGTGACAAAAGTTTTTGTCGATGGATTCGTGGCACTGTCGGATGTAACGCTGAAAATTGACAAAGGGGAGTTTGCCTTTGTCGTCGGACCCAGCGGTGCAGGCAAGTCAACGTTGATTAAATTGCTGTTTCGCGAGCAGTTGGTGACTTCCGGCGAGATAGTTGTAAATGGTCGCAACCTATCTCAGCTGCAGGAGCACGAAGTGCCTTATTTTCGTCGTTCCCTGGGAATCGTTTTTCAGGACTTTCGCTTGTTGCCGGATAAAAACTGTTATGAAAACGTGGCGTTTGCCATGCGAGTGATTGAAGCATCCCGCCGTGACATTCAGCGGCGGGTTAAACACGTTCTAGACCTTGTCGGCTTGCTGCCGAAGGCGAAGATTTTTCCTGCGCAGCTTTCCGGCGGAGAACAGCAGAGAGTTGCCATTGCCAGAGCGATTGTGAACAATCCGGCCGTCCTGATCGCGGACGAGCCCACAGGGAATCTGGACCCGGATACTTCCTGGGAGACCATGAAGATTTTTGAACGTGTCAACCAAACCGGGACAACCATCTTGATGGTGACTCATGACAAACCGATTGTGGATCAGATGATGAAGCGCGTCATCGCATTGGAAAACGGCCGTATCGTCCGTGACGATTCCAAGGGAGCCTACGGGTATGAAGATTAGCACAGCTGAATACTTTATCACCGAATCGGTCAATTCGGTTCGCCGTAACGGCCTGATGAGCCTGGCCTCTCTCATGACGGTGGCGCTGTCGTTGCTAATTCTTGGCGTGTTTGTCGTTGTGGTCATGAATTTGAACCATATGGCTTCGGCGTTGGAGTCGCAGGTTCAGGTGTCGGTTTATCTTCAGGATACCATGAAAGAGTTGGAGATCCGGGAGATTGGTACAAGAATCACCAAGCTGCCTGGCGTGACCCGGGTTACTTTTGTCGGCAAAGACGAAGCCATGCAGCGTTTTAAGCAGCGACTCGGCGAACAACAGGGTCTCCTGGCCGAGTTGGGTGAGACGAACCCGCTGCCCAATGCTTTCGAGGTGAAGGTTGACAAACCGGAGCGCGTCAAGCCGGTGGCTTTGGCGATTTCCCAGTTGAAAGGCGTCGAGGCGGCGAGGTATGGGCAGGAAATCGTGGAGCAGCTGTTCGGCTTGACACGGATGGTGCGGATTTTTGGCATGATCTTGATTGTGTTCCTCGCACTGGCCGCTTTGTTTATTATTGTGAACACGATCCGCCTGACGGTATTTGCCAGAAGGCGGGAAATTGGCATTATGAAGTATGTCGGAGCAACCGACTGGTTTATCCGCTGGCCGTTCATTATCGAAGGCGTCATTCTGGGCGCGTTTGGAGCGGGGATCTCTGTGTTGCTGCTGACTCAGTTTTATAGCATGGTAACAAGCCAGGTATATGAATCACTGGCTTTTCTGCCGCTTTTGCCGAAGTATCCGTTTTTACACTGGATCAACTTGTTTTTAATCTTGGCCGGAATCGGTATCGGCGCATTGGGAAGTCTGATATCGGTCAAAAAATTTCTTAAAGTTTGATGGCCGGGGGGTGTAGAATGCAGAAAAACAGAACCTGGCAGCGAATCCTGTCGACAGCGTTGATGCTGATGTTTCTGTTCGTTGCCATCACTCCTGCGTTGGCGGATGAACTGGAAGAAAAGCAACAACAACTTGATAATATACAGAAGCAGATCGACGAACAGCAGCGAAAAGCGGATCAGGCACGGAAAAAAGAACAAACCGTTGCCGAACAGCTGCGTTCTATCCAGGCTGAACTTGATACGGCACAAGGCGAATTTGACGCAGTAAATGATCTGCTGGTCAATACCGAACAGCAGATCAAGGCAAACACGGAGCTGGCGGCCCAACTCACCAAGAAACTGGAAGCGCAGCGCAAGATTCTGGAACGAAGGCTGCGTGATATTTATAAAAACGGGCAGGTCAATTATCTCGACGTATTGTTCGGGGCCAAAGATTTCAGCGATTTTGTCACCCGGATGGACCTTCTGAAAAAGATATTGGCCTATGACACGAATTTAATCCAGGGGACGCGGGCCGACAAGGAGAAACTGGCGAAAGCCAAGGCTCAACTGGAGTCAGACCGGGCAAAAATTGTCGAATTGCGTAAACTGGCAGCAGACAAACGTGCGCAGGTGGCTGCCCGCAGGCAGGAACGGCAGGGTGTTCTCAATGCAGCTACGTATGAACGGGAAACTGCCGAGCGTGCTTACCGCGAACTGATCGATACCTCCAAGCAGATTGAGCAGATGATTCGCCGGATTCAGTCCGGAGAAAAAAATATAGGCGGCAGTACCGGAACAATGATCTGGCCGGCTGACGGACCTGTCACTTCACCCTTCGGCTGGCGTACACATCCGATTTTTGGCACGCAGAGGCTGCATACAGGGATTGATATCGGGGCGGATTATGGAGACTCCGTTTCAGCTGCCGATGGCGGCGTGGTCATAGAAGCAGATTGGCTGGGCGGATATGGCAATGCGGTAATCATTGACCATGGCAATGGAATATCCACTCTGTATGCCCATAACTCGCAACTGCTTGTCAGTGAAGGGCAGACAGTGAGCAAAGGACAAACGATCTCCCGGGTCGGGTCCACGGGATATTCGACAGGCCCGCATCTGCACTTTGAAGTGCGCCAGAGCGGCACTCCGGTCAATCCGTTGAATTTCCTTCCCTAAATATTGAAAAAACCGGCTTATGCAGAGCTGTAAGCGACCGCAGAAGCCATGGTTGTACTTATGTTTGATGGAATAGAATGATTCAGTTCCATCAGGCGAAGATGAGGTGTGATTTTTGATGAGTCGACGCAAAATAATTGTTGGCGCCATTCTGCTCGTAGTGGTGACATTTGCCATCACGGCAGGGGGCGCCCTGTATCTTTTCGGTCAGCTGGTGCCTGATACTGCTGGCGCGGTGAAACTGATGCGGGCTGTGGACGTTGTTCGGAGCCGCTATATTGAAGATGTGCCGGTGGAGACGCTGATGAATGGGGCCATCAAGGGAATGATCAATTCTCTCAATGACCCGTATTCGATTTATATGGATGCCAAGATGTATAAGGAATTCCGCATGGAAACGGAAGGCTCTTTCAGCGGCGTCGGGATTGTTATCAGTGTCAAGGAGAAGCAACTCACTGTTGTTGCTCCGATAGAGGGTACACCGGGAGAAAAAGCGGGTATTCGCAGCGGCGACCAGATTATGAAAATTGATGGAAAAGACACCAAAGAACTGGCGTTGGATGAAGCAGTCGGCAAAATCCGAGGCAAGGAAGGCACCGATGTGGTGTTGACGCTTCGCCGGGGCGATACGATGAAAGATTACACCCTCACCCGGGCCAACATTCAGATCAAAACGGTGTCAGGAAAGTTGCTGCCGGACAAAATCGCGGTGATCAGGCTGTCCATGTTCAATGAGCAGACGGCCGGAGATTTTGCCAAACAGTATGAAGCTTTGGAAGCGCAAGGAATGAAGGCGCTGATTCTCGATTTGCGGGACAATCCGGGCGGACTCCTGGACTCCAGCGTGCGGGTTTCCGGCAAACTGGTGCCGAAAGGCCCGGTGGTTTCCGTCGTGACCCGGGATGGCCAGACCGAAACGCACAAATCTTCCCTGGAAGCGGTAAAATATCCACTGGCGGTATTGGTCAACGGCGGCAGTGCCAGTGCGTCCGAAATTGTTGCGGGTGCGGTTCAGGATACCGGAGCAGGGACCTTGATCGGTACGAAGACATTCGGCAAAGGTTCGGTGCAGTCGATCCTGAAACTGGGCAACGATACGGCTATCAAATTAACCATCGCAAAATATGCGACGCCAAACAATCGTTTTATTAATGGAATCGGCATCACTCCCGACCTGGTGGTCGAATTTCCTGAAAACAAGGACGGCAAGGATGTACGTCTGGGGCGTCTGTCCAATACAGTGAAAGAAGGAGCCGCTTCTGCGGAAGAGCGGCCTGATCCGCAGATGGAAGCTGCGATCAAGCTTCTTAGAGGAAAACTGTAAATATGCTGCCGTGGCTTGAGATTTTACAACTGCTGATTCTCACCACGCTGGCGGTTTTTCTGGAACCTCTCTTCTGGCTTATTCTTGGGGTTGTTGCATACCAATACTGGCAGATGCAGAAAAATCAGCTGGCGATGTTTGGTGTGACAAGGGCTCCTTTGAACCGTCAAGTGATGTGGGCCATGTTTTACGGAATCTGCGGCGGTCTGATGGGCAGTCTGGTGCTGACATTCGTCGGTGTCAACATTGAGCGCATGGGGATACAATATATTTGGCCTTTGGCGATATTTCTGGCCATGATCAACATGCGCTTCCTTTGCTTTGCCTATGCCGGCGGCATTGTGGCAATCGTCAGCTCTGTGTTCGGCTGGCCTGATGTCGATGTACCCCAGGTATTGACTCTGATTGCTGCATTGCACGTTACGGAAAGCGTTTTGATCGCCATCAGCGGGCGCTATGGTTCTGTGCCTGTCATTCTTCGTCAGGGAAACCGTTTGGTGGGCGCCTTTAATTTGCAAAACTTCTGGCCTCTCCCGTTGGTACTGCTCGGTACGGTTGCGATGCCGGCCGGAACATTGCCGGAGGGAGCTTTTCATATGCCTGACTGGTGGCCTTTGCTGCCGCTCGGCACGGAACCGCCTGCCGGTTCCGAGTGGATATATGTGATGATGCCTGTCGTGGCAGCGCTGGGATATGCGGATATGGCAATTTCGAGCACGCCGGAAGAGCGGCGGCGAAAATCAGCCCTGGCTCTGGCGCTATATAGCTTGAGTTTGCTCTGTTTAGCCCTGCTGGCAGCCAAGTTTGCCTGGCTGAAACTGCCTGCGGCGTTATTGTCTCCCCTGGGGCACGAGTATCTCGTGCGTCGCGACAACCGTCTTGAGATGGCCGGCACACCGCGTTATGTGCCTCCAGAGAGGGGCATCATGGTTCTTGATACAACTCCCGGCAGTATAGCCAGAAGCTTGGGTGTGAAAACCGGTGATATTATCCTCGGTTTGTCCGGATTACCGACAGGCCGCGGCAGTGACCTGGCCTATGCCATTGACTGGGCGCCTCCCCTGTTCGACATCATCCTGTTGCGTGATGGAAAGGAAATGACTCTTTCCGGACGTTTTGAACCGGGTGCGAGGGTGCTGGGCATTATCTTGGTACCCGAAGGGCACGAAACATACTATGTGACCATGTCGGACGGTTCTGGCGGCCCTTTGGCGCGATTGTTCGGCCGCTTGACCAGATTCTTCCGGAGGGGTGCATAATGGCAGAGTTTCATGTGGAGGCACCCTTTGTTCCAATGGGAGATCAGCCGGAAGCGATCGAGCGTCTGGCCGAGGGGATCAAAAGGGGAGACAAGGCACAGGTTTTATTGGGAGCAACAGGGACAGGAAAAACATTTACGATGGCCAAGGTCATTGAAGCTGTACAAAAGCCGACGTTGGTCATTGCCCACAATAAAACGCTGGCCGCCCAGTTGGCCAGCGAATTCAAGGAATTTTTCCCCCAGAACGCAGTGGAGTATTTCGTCAGTTACTATGACTATTACCAACCGGAAGCCTATGTAGCCGCTTCGGACACGTATATCGAAAAAGATTCGTCGATTAATGATGAAATCGATAAACTTCGTCACTCTGCCACAAGTTCTCTGTTTGAACGGCGCGATGTCATCATCGTGGCCAGCGTGTCCTGCATCTATGGCTTGGGTTCGCCGGACGAGTACCGGGGTATGGTGCTTTCCCTGCGACAGGGACAGATGCGTGACCGCGACGATATTTTGCGTAAATTGATCGAAATACAATATGATCGGAACGATGTCGGGTTTTCACGCGGCAATTTCCGCGTGCGTGGCGATGTCATAGAGGTTTATCCGGCAAGCGCAAATGAGAAAGTCATCCGCATTTCCCTGTTCGGGGATGAAATCGAACGGATCCAGGAAATTGACAGCGTGACAGGGGAAATTCTGGCGGAACGCAAACACATTGCCATTTATCCGGCTTCTCACTATGTCACATCAAGGGAAAATCTCCTGCGGGCCGCGCATGATATCGAAGCTGAACTGGAAGAGCGTTTGGCGTATTTCAAAAGGGAAGACCGGCTGCTGGAAGCGCAGCGTCTGGAACAACGCACCCGTTATGATCTGGAAATGATGCAGGAAATGGGATACTGTTCCGGAGTCGAAAATTACTCGCGCCATCTGACGGGGCGGGCACCCGGGGAATCGCCGTTTACTCTGGTGGATTATTTTCCGGAAGATTTTTTGATTGTTATCGACGAATCCCATGTGACGATGCCGCAAATCCATGCGATGTACAATGGAGACCGTTCACGCAAGCAGAATCTGATTGATTTTGGATTCCGCCTGCCGTCGGCACTGGATAACCGGCCTTTGAAGTTTGAGGAATTCGAAGGACGCATCAAGCAGATTGTCTATGTCTCAGCCACTCCGGCAAGTTATGAGATGCAGTCGTCTTCTCAGGTGGTGCAGCAGATTATCCGCCCGACCGGACTGGTCGACCCGGTAGTGGAAGTGCGTCCTGTCGCAGGACAGATCGACGATCTGCTCAGTGAAATACATGGCCGGGTTCAGGCCAATGAGCGGGTGTTGGTTACAACGCTCACAAAAAAGATGGCGGAAAATCTGACCAACTTCTTTCGTGAAACGGGAGTCAGAGTTCGCTATCTGCACTCGGAAGTCCAGACTTTTGAACGGGCGGAAATCATACGTGGCCTCAGGTCCGGGGATTTTGACGTATTGGTGGGAATCAACCTGCTTCGGGAAGGCCTGGACCTGCCCGAAGTTTCTCTGATTGCGATTCTTGATGCGGATAAGGAAGGGTTTCTGCGTTCTGATACCTCTCTGATTCAGACGATCGGCAGGGCGGCGCGCAATCTGCATGGCAAGGTCATCATGTATGCTGACCGCATTACAGATTCGATGCGACGGGCCATCGACGAGACGGATAGACGCCGTGCAGTGCAGGAAGAGTACAATGCAAAGCATGGTATCACACCGATCAGCATACAGAAAAAAGTGAAAGACCTCATCGAGACGACGAAAGTTGCGGAAAGCCCTGTCCCGTACGATACCAAACAGATTAAGAAATTGAGCAAAAAGGAAACGTTGGCGTTGGCTGCCAAACTGGAGAAAGATATGCGGGCTGCAGCAAAAGCCCTGGAATTTGAAAGGGCGGCAGAGTTGCGGGATTTGATCTTCGAACTGCGCGATTCAGGCGGGCGATAAGGACTCATCTGCTTTGTTGCTCCATAGAGTCTTTTGTACGAAAAGAGTGCTCCTCATGCGTGGGGAGCACTCTTTTCATTGAAGCACAAGAAATATTCAATAAAAACGAAGATAATCCTAATTTTATAAGCAAAATATATATGTATAATCATTAAATAAATATATAACAATACATATAAAATAATTGAATAAATTAATAAGATACATTTCAAATATAAATTATAAAATTAAACATAAATAAAAAGCTTTACTTATAGTGGATTTTCTCTATTTGAAATCAAATTTTCCAGCTCGCTTCGTACCCGGAGTAAAACATCCATCCAATTGCCGACTTTTTCCTGGCGAAACAGGCGGACCGACT
>CAZXCC010000054.1:0-14428 GCA_964638945.1 uncultured Veillonellaceae bacterium
GCCGGTATTGCATGGCTGCGTGTCCTTACAACGCCCGGGTGTTCAACTGGCAGGAGCCGGTCCGCGAACCAGGATTTTCCTATGGGGATGCTCCGGTTCGGCCGAAAGGTGTGGTGGAAAAATGCACCTTGTGCGTGGAACGAACCAGCAAAGGAAAAGAACCGGTATGCGTGGAGGTATGTCCGGCCAAGGCCCGAACTTTCGGCGATTTGGACGATCCAAACAGTGCAGTCGCCAAAACGGTCCGTGAACGCGGCGCTCAACAGCTGCTCGCCGAAAAAGGCACAAAACCGCAAGTTTATTATCTTCGTTGAAAGGAGGCGAAATGATGGATAACAGAGGAACTCTACAACTGCCTGTCGGAATCCTGGCCGCTGTTGCCTTGGCTGGATTATGCGCCTGGATTTACCAGCTTTCCAATGGTTTAGTAGTCACCGGGATGCGAAATATAGTGTCCTGGGGACTTTACATCACCTCATTCATGTTCTTCGTCGGGCTTTCAGCAGGAGGACTGATCGTATCTTCGTCCGCTACGGTGTTTAACATTCCGGCGTTCAAAGCGGTGGCCAAACCGGCCGTGATCCTTTCGATTGTCTGCATTCTGGTGGCTGGACTGTTCATCCTTGTAGATCTAGGCAGCCCCGAGCGTATTCTTTATCTGTTCCTGTATCCGCAGTTCCAGTCGCCCCTCATCTGGGACGTCGTCGTCATCGCCCTGTATCTGGCGATTTCCTTAGTCTATCTGCACTATCTGCACCGTTCGGGAGCAGATCAGAAAAAGATGTCGCTGCTGTCCGCGCTGGCGCTGCCGGCGGCGGTGCTGGTCCATTCGGTAACGGCATGGATTTTCGGCCTGCAGATAGCCCGGATAGGGTGGCACAGCGCGCTTATGGCCCCGATCTTCATCGCATCCGCCCTGGATTCGGGACTGGCCCTCCTGATTCTCGTTTTGGCGGCGCTGGAAAAATTCTCTGACTACAAGGCGGAAGGCAAGCTTTATGCCAGCTTGGGCGGGCTATTGGCCGTGTTTGTGGCGGTGGATGCTTTCTTCGTTTTCAGTGAACTGCTCACGGCATCGTATCCCGGCGAAGAGAGCTCGGCGGCTGTACTGAGGCTGTTGTTCTCCGGACCGTTGTCTCCATTCTTCTGGGCGCAGGTTTTATTGGGTCTGGCCCTGCCCTTTGCCCTCCTGTCCGGCGCGGAAAGCCGGGCCCGCAGGAGTCGTGTTCTCCTGGCTTCCGTATTGGTGGTCTTCGGCGTGTTCTGCAAACGTATCTGGCTTCTGTTTTCGGCATTTCTTGTTCCGCTTGTCGATGGTGCTCCGGGCGTAACACTCGGCCAATTCGTTCCGGGAGGCAATACAGCACGATTTCCGGACATCTGGTCGGCTGTCGGTTCTTATGCGCCAACTTGGGTGGAAGTGACTATTTTTCTGGGGATTATCGCCCTTGGTTCGCTAGGATTCATTATGGCGGCACGCAGGCTGCTGGAAAATGGTAGTAAAGCATAAACATGTCGGAATCCTGGCAGGAAGTGGCTGTTTTCCGTTCCGAAATATATCGATTCCTGGGACACTGCATGCTTGCGCCTATCGGTCTTGACCGGGTTTCTCTGTTGCAACCGGAGTATTGGCTGAATTTTGCCCTTACACCGGCAAATGATTCCATGTACATGGCTCTGGAAAGGTTGAACCGAATTACGAAACAGCTACAGTTGCTGCCGGAAACAGAATCCTTGGAAAAGATACAATTGGAATACACAGCCCTGTTTCTTGGGCCTGGCGAGCCCATTGCACCACCTTGGGAATCAATGTATTCCAGCAAGGATGAACGGCTGATTTTCGGACCGCCGGCCTTGGAAGTACGTTCCGCCATGGCTCGTTTTGGCGTGGAAGTAGTAGCGAAATATTCCCAGCCGGAAGACCATCTGGGACTGGAGCTCATGTTGCTGGCGTCAGCTGCCGAAAGAGACGCCATGCACCCTGATGCAAACTGGCGCGAATCGGCCGCTTTGCAGGCAGGCTTTATCGAAGCTCATCCTCTCGAATGGGTGGAAAAACTGTCTCAGGATGCTGATACGCAAAACGGAACCGGCTTTTATTCAGCCATTATCCAGCTCATTCATGGAGTATTGCTCTGGGATCGGGAGCTGCTTGCGGAATATACCGGGTCCTGACATCACATCAATCCCCCACGGGCTTACCGGAGAAAACCATCGCAGAAACTCATCGGAGCATATCGGTTGTAATAGATAAAACCCGCGATTACGCGGGTTTTATCTATTACACAAAGCCGTTCGGCCTACAAACCCTTTCCCTCTTCTCTCCACAGGAAGGATTATATTATGCCTTACCGAAATATTTCTATATATTGTTTCTTTTCAGTTCCGGCAAACCAATCGACATTGTTTCATCATAGTCAGGATTTATCTCAGTCAAATATGTCTTCGTCGAGAAACGAGTTTGGAGGTTTTACAATGAAATTCCCCCGCTGTATCAGATTTAATTTGCTTCTGACCCTGTTTTTTTCACTCCAGTTATTTGGTGGAACGGGTACCGCTGCCGAACCCCAGGACGCAACAGAATCTACACGTGCAGTCAATGCTGCCGTTTTTCAAGAACTCCCTTTCGCTGACAGGCAGGATTTTGAATTCGCCCAGCGAGGCTTCATAGCCCGGCCTAAAAGCCTGATCATCAAAGATTCGAACGGCAAAATCGTATGGAATATGGAATCTTACAATTTCATCGGCCGGGATAAGCCGGCTCCCGACACAGTCAACCCCAGTCTCTGGCGGAATGCACAGCTCAATACAATTGCCGGCCTTTTTAAGGTTAGCGACCGTATCTATCAAGTGCGCGGCTATGATCTTTCCAATATCACCTTCATCCAGGGAAACACCGGCTGGATTGTCTTTGATCCGTTGATATCGGCAGAAGCCGCCCGCGCCGCCTTCGACCTGGTGACAGAAAACCTGGGAAAACGGCCGGTGCTGGCTGTCGTATACAGTCACTCTCATGTGGACCATTTTGGCGGTGTACGCGGCGTCGTGGACGAAGCAGACGTCAAGTCCGGAAAAGTCAGGATTTTTGCTCCGGAAGGGTTCATGGAACATGCCATCAGTGAAAACGTCACTGCAGGCAATGCCATGAGCCGTCGTTCCATTTACATGTATGGGGCTCTGTTGCCACGGAATGAAAAGGGCGGCGTCAATGCCGGACTCGGCCAGACAACCTCCCAGGGCACTGTCGGTTTGCTCGCGCCTACCGATACCATAACCAAAACAGGACAGGAAGTAAAGCTCGACGGCGTGGACATGGTGTTTCAGCTAACACCTGGAACAGAAGCGCCTGTTGAGATGAACACCTGGTTTCCCCAGTTCAAAGCTCTGTGGATGGCGGAAAATTGTACCGCCACCCTGCATAACCTTTATACCTTGCGTGGCGCCGAGGTGCGGGACGGCAAAAAATGGGCCAATTACCTTGATGAGGCCATTGATTTGTTTGGGAAAGATGCTCAGTTCGTTTTTCAGGCCCATCACTGGCCGCGTTGGGGCAATGCCTACGTAGTCGACTACATGCAAAAAACACGTGACGCATACAAGTACATTCATGACCAGACGGTTCGCTTGATGAACCATGGTTATACTTCGATGGAAATTGCGGAGATGCTTGAATTGCCGGCCGAGCTGAGCCATCTCTGGTATCTGCGGGGTTATTACGGGACTGTAAAACATGATAGCAAAGCCGTCTATCAAAAATACCTGGGATGGTATGACGCCAATCCCGCAAACCTTGACCCTCTCCCTCCAGAACCCGCGGCAAAGAAGTTCGTTGAATACATGGGAGGCTCTTCCTCTGTCATCGAAAAAGCAAGAAAAGATTTTGCTGACGGGAACTACCGCTGGGTGGCTCAGGTCATGAATCAAGTCGTTTTTGCAGATCCAGACAACAGGGAAGCTCGCGAGCTTGCGGCGGACGCGCTGGAACAACTGGGGTATCAGGCCGAATCCGGTCCATGGCGCAGCGTATACCTACAGGGAGCATACGAACTGAGAAATGGCATTCCCCAGTCCTCAGGAGCGAGCACTGCCAGCGCTGACATCCTCCGGGCCATGTCACCAAAAATGCTGTTTGATTATTTGTCCATCCGTCTCAATGGTCCAAAAGCTTCCGGCAAAAGAATTGTGTTGAACTTCAATTTCCCTGACATTAAGAGCCAGTATGTGCTGACTGTCGAAAACGGAGTCCTCAATTACGCTTCCGATCGCCAGAGTCTTGTCGCAGACGCCACAATCACAACGACCAAAGAAAACTTGGATGCAATATTGTCAAAGCAAGCTTCTTTAAATCAAAAGATGGCCTCAGGAGAATTCAGGGTCGACGGAAACAAAGCTGCCTTGGCAGATCTCTTTGCACTGCTTGACAATTTCCCCTTCTGGTTCAATATTGTAACGCCTTGATCAATCCATCGTACTATGAAAAAAACCATGCTTTTCAAACCAAGCATGGTTTTTTATTTGGCCTCTCAGAAAGGTTAACTTTCTGAGACATAAGAAACCCAATTATTATCAACCGTTTTTGTCTTTTGGATCCATTCTTGCCGGTATGTCTTGCATATCCGGCCTGTTTTTCTCCATCCAGATCGCAAAGGCAATATTCCAAAGCGCTGCGCGCAGGTGCGGTTCATCTTTCATTCCCCGCAAATAGCAGGACAAATGTCTGAGAGCGCTGTCAATCAAAGAATGAATCGGAATGCCTTTTTCGCAGTTTCTTTCGCCATATTTTTTTGCACCTTGTTCGCAATGAATTGCCAGTTCATGAATCGCATCCCATGGAATCAAATCATAGCGCCCTTTCCCTTCGTGTAAATCTCTAACAGCCCCGGTGTTGAATTCCGTCCTGTTTCCACTGTCCTTGATGTCCATATTTCACCGTCCATTGAAGTTATTTCCCCTGGATGTTTATCATTTTATTCTGCAATACCCTTTATTCTTCCTCCTTGTTTCTTTCCAGGGTATCGTTCAGCAACATCATATTTTATTGCAGCTGACCGGCAATTTTCATCTCCATTTCAAAACGGCTCATCACGCCCGTCTTGCGAAATACAACATTGCCCTTTGCGTCAATCAAAAGAGTGGTGGGAATTGTTTCAACCGCATACATTTTCGCCAGTTCACCCTTATTGTCCAATAAAACCGGCAGGGTGAAATTGTTTTCGCTCATGTAGCGCTGCACCCGGTCGGCAGGTTCTCGGATGTCAACGGCATAAACCATCAGGCGGGAACGGTAGGCCGACTCAAAGGCGGCCAAATCCGGCATTTCTTCCCGGCAGTACGGACAACGGACTGCCCAAAAATTCAGCACTGTCAGCTTGCCGGCAAAGTCCACCTGCACCCTTTGTCCGTCCAGTGCCGGCAGACTGAAAACAGGCGCCTGATCGCCCGGCAAAGCACCAGGGGCTGCCGTCGCCCCACTGCTACAGAAAAGAATCAACAAAAAACATGTGGCTAATAATTTCATCCTTTGCTTCATCATTAAAAAAGCCATCGCACATTTTGTCCGTGATAATCATGCTCAGGATATCTCTGGGTAACGACCAATATCAAACTGTTGCCGTCATTGTCCATGGCATTGTTTTTAAAGACCGAAAGCACATATTTGTCGGAAATGGCGAATAATATTCCATCATAGCCCGTATCATTCAAATAGTCATCACCAGGGTTTCTCGGAGGATAAGCATAGTATCCATTATCATTGGAAACATTCGTCTTATAGTTCCATGTGCTTGCACCATATGGCGGTTTGAACTGAACGACCACTACCTGCTGTGCATAATTGGTGTTCTGGGAAAACTGCAGGGTGAAATTGTATCCGGAATCGCTTTGAATCTCGAATGGAACCGTTTGTATGCAATGGTCCGGAAACATTTCATTGTGAGCCGCGCTTTTCCATGTAGTAAGGCCCAACGTCGGCGAGGGAACATCAGAATTATATCTGCTTGTTTTGCTATTCGCAGCGTTTCCCGGCGGGAAAACGGTGTTATATGGAAAATTGCCGCCGAAGCCATGATCCGGAGCTGTGCCGATTTTTATATTGCTGTTGGTAAGATTGATCAAGCTGAAGCTCCAATGAAAATCTTGCGCAATCTTTTTCGTTCCCAGGCAGATTCCCGGCCCTCCGTCTTTGACATCACACGCCCAAGCCGCATTTGAACCTGCAGCAAAAGAAACAATGGCAAAGAACAGGAGGACGGCGGTTCGAAAGTTCGTTTTCATCGCTTCATTCCCCTTTTCCTACTTACTTCTATGCACGGGTGTTTTATTTTCCAAGGTTTTTGACGCATTATCCTTCAGTATGGATTTTTCATTTTTTTCCAATGCAGCGTAAAACTTCACCAACAATGCTTCCTGTGCCTGAGACAGTGCTTTTTTCTCTTTTATCGACTTATATGCTTCGCGGAATACTTTCTGGTCATCGCGATTCAAGGTGCGAGCCAGTTTGATAAATGCAATCTGCCCCTTTCTCCCTTCACGCTGCAAGTGTTGCGAAATATTATGTCCGGCAGTGCTAGCCTGCATGCTGACTTGTGTCTGGGAATTGATAGCATTTTCCCAGTCGATCGCAGTGGCCAAAGTAACAAAGACTGTCGGCAAATGACCGTCCATCTTTGTATCGCTTGGTTTTGTCTCCCGGATTATCGATGTCGCCGCAACAATATACGCCTGAGGGCAGCCTTCCGTATAGGCCTGCAGTGAAAACAAGCCATCGTACTTGGCAGCTGTACCGCTATCTACCGTATCATTGGAATTGGTGGTGTAAATTCCCGGATATTGGTCAATCCCTCTCTTGGAAACCGCAAAGGCGCTAAAATAGACCTGATCCGAATCCTGGTTATCCGCTTTTATTTCTTTTGCGTCTTCGGATATTTCCACAGCGCTGGTAATCCACCCCAGAATGGAAGTCATGTTGGGTTCCTTATACAATTCTATGCTGTCCACGATGAGGGAAGTGCTATGAATGATCAGTTTAAAAATATCGCCTTCCAGGTTTTTACTCTCCTGCACCCGGTTAAAGCCGATATTGATATCTACGTCATCAATAATTTTCGTACATGCACTGGGTTGGAACAGGGCTGAAGCATCCACATTTTTTAATGTATAGGTCAGATTTGCATCCGGATAAACATTATGTCCCGCCTTGCCGGTTGTAGAAGTGGTGTCCAGCCAGGCGACCACAAAGGATGCTCCCGTATCGGCAGCGATCTTATGCGGTATGCCGGACGGAGAAAAGAGGAATGGACTTACCCCTGCATTTTGCGCTTGCACAGAATGCTCTGTGCCACTGACTCCGTTTTTGAAGTCCTTATCCCCGCCGCTTTTCAGCTCCAAGTTATACGGTGTCGCGTTGAGCAAGTGTACAATGACGACTTTTCGCTCCGATACATCCCAGACAACATTCGGACGTTTCGGATGCGCCGGCGATGTCACACTCTCGGCAAAAGCCGGCACTGTAAAGGCCACTGCAAGGAGCATAGAAATAACCAGACACCCAAAGACCTTTATGTTTCCTATTTTCATGCTAACCCTCACCCCTTTGTGATTTTTTTACATTTTTAGCTATAATTATATCACTAGATAGAATATTTTTTTGTGCGATTGCGCGCGATCAGGTTTTTTAGTTTTTCCAGAAAACCCGTTAATATTTGCGTCAGCACACCAGGTATTCTAGAATAGAAATAAAAGATTTGGAGCCGGATTCTCGAAATAATCATTAGGAGGCTTGTCGTTTGGAAATTGAGGTCAATACGCATGGTTCGACAAAGGTTGTCCTCGTTCCTGTTGAAGTCGACGGAGTCGTTGCTGCCGCTGTGGAAGCAGTTTTGCGCCGCCTCATCGAAGAAGGTGTCCGGAATATCCTGTGCAATTTTTCACGAACCGAAGTCGTTTCAGAAGCTGGACTTGCAATGTTTATTGCCGTTCTCAAGGACTTTCACCGTCTACAGGGTCAAATGGCTTTTTGCCTGCAGAAGTCGGGAGTGCGCAAAATTTTCGCCGAAGCAGGCCTTACGAATCTTTACCACTACTATGACCATGACGAAGCACTGCAGGCTGACGTTTTGCGGGAATTGTCGGCTGATTTCGACGAATATGCCGATTTCCACGAGATTCGACTGCGGCGGGAATCTGACAAAATCTCTATTCAACTTTTTCTCGAGTTCGAAGGGGAACAAAAAATGAAATATGTCCAGCAGAGCATCGATAAGATTAAGGGAAACCTGGAAAGCAAAATCAAAAACAGTGAAGTTTTGATCATTCCCACAACCAAACGTCGGGATTTGAAGTAAAAAGGAGCCAATACGACATGCAGGCAACGACATTTGCAGATGTGCACGTTATCGAATTAGCAGGTCGAATCGATGTGACTTCCTCCCCGGAACTCGAAAAACTTTGCAACAGCTTGCTTGATGCGGGACATAACAAAATCGTTTGCGATTTTTCCCTCACCGAATATGTGTCGAGTATTGGACTGCGGGTATTTCTTTCGACTCTCAAGAGAACCGTAAAAGCCGGCGGCCACTTGGTTCTGTGCTGCCTGAAACCGGGTGTAATGGAAATTTTCGATATGACTGGTTTGACCGGCTTGTTTCCGATTTTTGATTCCGCTGAAGCAGCAGTCGGCTTTTTTCCTGCAAAAAATTCACAAAGCCATGAGATAAAAGGGGAAAAGAAACACGGAGAGTTTGAAGAGATTATTATCGGCAAACAGCCGAAAGATGTTAGTCTCGCTTATGCAACCGCACCAAAGCAGAAACTGATGGACGAAAAGATATGAGAATCATGAGATGGGTTTCGCTCTTTCTTTACAATCCATCACAAATATCGCATTATATTTATTGACAATGTAATGTGTCGGGTAGTATTATTATTCGTAACATACAGATTTTCTTATTCTGATATGTGATATGCGCCAATCACAACAGGACGGAGACATTATGCCAAATACGCAAAAAACGCATCAAGTCCATAACAGTCGTTGGTTTAGCAGCTTTAGCCAAAGCTATTATTTTAGCTTTGGTTATTTTACTTTTCCAATAACTGAATATGGAACGACTCTTTGGAGGAACTTGGCAAAGCCGGATTGATATAAAGGAATCGAAAAAGATTTATATTAATACCCTACAGAAATGCAAGAAGAGGTTCTTAGCCAAAGAACCTCTTCTTTTTTTGCAAACAAAAAACATCAAAAATTAGGAGGGCAGAATTATGTTGGTCGCTATCAAAACGGAACAATCTCAGAACGAAGCAGGAACGGAACAGTTGGTCAGCCGTTCATTCCGTAAAACCGATACTGTCGTGGAAATCGGGAAATGCAAAATCGGCGGTGGCAATATCGCGGTAATTGCAGGGCCATGCTCGGTCGAAAGCGAAGAGCAGATGATTCATACTGCCGCTCTCGTGAAAAGTTTCGGTGCAACCATGTTGCGGGGCGGAGCCTACAAACCGCGCAGCTCTCCCTACAGTTTTCAGGGACTGGGCGGAGAAGGGCTGAAGATGCTGGTCAAAGCACGCGAAGTGACAGGCTTGCCATTTGTTACGGAAGTAATGTGCGTTGAAACGTTTGGTGAAGTTGAGGAAAGCGCCGATATGATTCAGATCGGTGCAAGAAACATGCAAAACTTTCCTCTGCTGAAACGGGCGGGAAGGAGCACGAAACCGATTCTATTGAAACGGGGAATGAGTGCAACACTGGAAGAATTTTTGATGGCAGCCGAATACATCATGGCCGGCGGAAATCGCAATGTTATCCTTTGTGAGCGCGGAATACGAACCTTTGACACGTATACCCGAAATACGCTGGATTTGAGTGTAATCCCTGCAGTAAAAGAACTAAGTCATTTGCCCATCATAGTTGACCCCAGCCATGCCTGCGGCAAATGGGCAATGGTCGAGCCTTTGGCGAAGGCGGCAATTGCTGTCGGTGCTGACGGGCTGATCATTGAAGTGCATCATAATCCAAAACAGGCTCTCTGTGACGGAGCACAGTCTCTTAAGCCGGAAAAATTCGGCCATTTGATGTCTTCTGTTCAAAAAATCCTGGATGCCGTATAAGAAATATACAAGAGAAACTTATTTGTGCATGCCGAGAAAAACAATGTTGAATGCAGGAAGAAGGTATTATGAGGATAATATCGAAATGTAAAAAAACAAGAGATCCATAGCAACATAGTTTAGGAGCTAGGTGTTTATATGACGTTGTCGACCAAAAAACATCAGTGTCATAAGGGTTTGTTTTTGACGTTGTTGCTCTTTTTCTTGATTTTTTGCATGAATGTTTGCATGGCAAAACCCACTACAAAAAACACAACCACGCCGTCTGCAAAAAACAGTCCCAACGCCGTGGCTGCTCCCCAGGTTCCTGCCCCAGCTGCCGCTGAACCCCCATTGACGAACGCAGAAGCTCTTACCACCGATATGGCCGGCTATCGAATCGTTAACGGCGTTGCCATTTACCCCATACTGCCCGGGAACGACGATGCTGTTAAAGCCCTGATCAATTCTCTGCAGCAAGACCCGGATTTTCAGGGGATAAAAATGACCCTGTATTCTCCTGTAGGAACAAAACCAAAGATTCTGTTGTCAGGTCAAAGTGATGACCGCTTGCGTTATGCAGTCCAGAAACTGAAAACCATCATGAACCGGATGGGGCAGCCGCATCGTTTGGTAGTGGCTGCTTATTTGCGGGAAATTTCGATCAGCAATGAAGACTCGGTGGGTTTATCCTGGTTTTCCAACGGAATCCAGGGCGGCCTCACGTCCCCCAACTCCTCGACAATAATAAGAACCGCTGATGGTACAACGAAAACCGATACCGGTTATACGCTGGGTTTGGCAAATCTGCCGGTCGAAGTAATCGGCAATCTGACAAAAACCTTGTCAAAGGGGAAAGTCATTGTAGGAAGTGAAATCACCATTGTCAATGGCGCGACCGCAGAAATAAAGAATGACGATTCGGTGCCTGTCCCTCTGATGGGCGGAAATAATCAGGTAACATTTAATACACAGACAATCAGTAGTGACGTCAAGATCACGCCGACCATCATACAGTTCAACGAAGAAAAACCCGAAGAAACCATCGTCCGCCTGGACGTTGTCATACAGCTCAGCGTGCCAACCGATACGGTCGTATTCAGCGGCGGTTCTTCCGCCATGGAGTATACCACACAGACCTTGACGGCTACACATTATGTCAAGGCAAACAACGAAAAAGTAATCGGGGGCCTTTTTGCGAGCGACACCTGGACGAAGTCGAACAGCGGCATCCCCGTATTGATGAGCATCCCTATACTGAAGTATCTGTTTTCCACCGAAACCCGTAGTCTGCAGCACATGGCATCCATTTTGACGATAGCAGTGCGTATTCTGCCTGTAGATAAGGAAACCGGATATGATTATTAGCAAAAAAACAAACCGCATTGTTCTTCGAGCATTCGTAACGGGATTCGCTTTATTATTTTTGCTTGGCACTCCCGTAATCCATGCGACGATGCCGTATAATCCCCAGGATATTTCAGTGGAAAACGGTACCGTTATGCTCCCTGTCAACTATGGCAATGAACAGGCTGTAACAGAGCTTTTGCAATATTTGCAGGGAACTCCGGAATTTTCAAACATGAATGTGGTTCTGTTGCAGCCCAAAGGAGCACCTGCAATGGTGTTGTTTTCCGGCTCGGACGAAACGAGTCTGTTGGGAGCGGCCCGTAAAGTCCAGGCGTTGCTGGCGGAAGGAGGACGTCCCCTCCGGATCGTCATTGCTGCCTATTTGCGGGAGCTGGATATGTCCAACAATCAGTCGGTCGGGATTGACTGGTCTTCCTTGACTGGGAATGTGCCTTACACCATAAGTGACCTGAATCGCGTGGTGACATTCAACCCAAATACAGTGACCGACACGATAACCTATGGATTGGCTACACCAACAAGTGGATATTATGGATTTAATGCACAGTTGACTCGTTCCCTGTCCACAAGCAGAGTTGTCATGGGAAGCAACCTATATACACCCAACGGAATCCAAGGTCAGTTTTTGAGCCAAACGATTGTCCCCTTGCAAACAACCGACAGCAATGGCAATTCAACTTTGACCTCCCAGACAATCAGCAGCGACGTGAAAATTACACCGACAATCGTAAAATATAATCCGGAGCGTCCCTCGGAAAGCGTTGTCAGACTGGATGTCTACATGCAAATGGCCTTAGTGACGGGCACAGTCCCTTACGGCACCTCGACAGCAAAAGAATTTTCCACCAAGACACTCACTACCATGGGCTATGTTAAGGCAGATACCAATGTTTATGTCGTGGGTGTTTTCGCAGGAGACACCGAAACAAGATCGGTCAATGGAGTGCCCATATTAATGAACATACCGTTTCTGAAGTATTTGTTCAGCCAAAAAACCACACAATTAACGCATAAAGTAGGAGTACTTACTGTTTCGGTACGCATTTTGCCAGGCATGCCTGATGTCATAAGTCACCCAAGCGAAGCGGAAGGTGTAGATAAGATTGAAAAGAAACGATAGGAAACGGGCTTTGCATCGTATGCTTTGGGTTATTTTTGCCATAACGCTGGTTTTTTCTTGCATGGCTCCCCAGAGTCTTTATGCTGCAGAAAATGAGCAGGAAAAAGCCCAGCAGCAAGCTCCTTCAGGCACTTCAGATAAAGAGGTGGTGCTGACAACACTTACCGTAACGCTGCAAGATGAGGATGGCGTTCCGATTTCCGGCGTCAGCCTGTCAGCAATTCCAGCTGATTTCACCGGCAGGGAAAAGGACCGGGCAACAACGGATCTGGATGGAAAAGCAGTATTTAAAAAACTGAAGAGCGGTACCTACTATTTCTTCGCGAATGTCAATCCGCTGCGTAAGCATGACGGCTATGGATCGCAAGTAATGATCCGTGCGTTTAAGAGCTCGCGGAGTTACTATATATCCGAAAGCCGGAAATTCGATTTGAGTGAAAATGTTGAGAGCACTTTTGTCATAAAAAGAGGCGCCTATATAATGCTCGAGACCTATCTGCAGGTCGTCCGCTCCGAAAAAGTCATCATCGCCTGCAAGAAACTTGGGGTCGAACAGCTCATTCCGATCTCTTCGATTGACTATGTGCAGATATATCTGCCGATGCACCAAATGTATCAGCTAATCACGATAAAAGATCAGGATTTTGATTCCTGGATTCTGGAAATTTTTTCTCATGAAAGAATGCGCATTGAATTGTTATAAAATATGGGTATAAGTGTTATATATTTTTCATACGGTGATAACGCAAATAAGCAACCAGCCCTGATTTAAAGGCTGGTTGCTTATTTTCTTACCGCAACCCGCTTTGCGATTTTACCGTCAATCGGGCCGGACTAGATTCCGTCTCCCCGGAGTCCGCACAATGCGTCCGGGCCCGGCAGTTCATCCAGATTGAAAGGAGTCCCTTGATAAACATAGTAGTTGAGCCAATTGGTGAAAAGCAGATTGGCCGCGCTTCGCCAGCGAACAACTGGCATCTTTGCCGGATCGTCCTGTGGGTAGTAATTGGCAGGAATGTTAATTGGCAACCCTTGCGCGACATCACGGTCATATTCGCCCTTTAATGTCAGCGGATCATATTCCGAGTGTCCGGTAATGAATAAATGCCTGTACTGTTTGTCAATCACTGCGTATACTCCCGATTCCTCCGATTCGGAAAGAATGGATAGACGTTTCACTTTTTCGATGTCTTCACGCCGAACCTCCGTATGTCGTGAGTGCGGAACATAAAATATATCATCAAAGCCCCGGAACAACATCTTTTCCTTCATATTGACCATATGCGGGAAAACTCCGAACATTTTGCGCGGCAAAGCATATTTGGGAATCCCGTAGTGATGGTACAAGGCCGCTTGGGCTCCCCAACATATATGAAGAGTAGAGTAGACATTCCTGCGGCTCCAGTCCATGATTTCGCAAAGTTCTTCCCAATACTCCACCTCTTCAAACGGCACCTGTTCCACCGGTGCGCCGGTAATAATCATTCCATCATACTTTCTATTTTTCACTGCGTCAAAGGTTTCATAAAATTTCACCAAATGTTCCAACGGGGTATTCTTCGGTTCATACGTTGCAGTATACATAAAATCAAACTCTACCTGCAGCGGGGAGTTCCCCAGCAATCGCAGCAGTTGAGTCTCTGTCGCAATTTTTGTCGGCATGAGATTCAGCAATAATATTCGTAAGGGTCGGATGTCCTGTGAATAGGCACGATCTTCATCCATGGTAAAAATGTTTTCTTTTTCGAACTGTCGGATTGGGTTTCGCAGCGTTTTTCATCGTTGCAAGAATCCCAGTTTCATGCGGTTTCTCGCGGTTGACCGCTGTGCATCGTTTCACTTCGTAGTGCC
>CAZXCC010000055.1:0-14300 GCA_964638945.1 uncultured Veillonellaceae bacterium
GGTGGTTTCCGGCTCGATTCCCATTTCTTTCATCGTTTCGGCGATATATAGGGCGTAAGAAGGGGTACAGGCCAGCATCGTCGTGCCAAAATCGCGCATCAGAAGGATCTGTCTTTGGGTATTGCCGCTGGATACCGGAATGACGGAAGCGCCGACGGCTTCTGCTCCGTAGTGCACGCCCAAACCACCGGTAAAGAGCCCGTATCCGTAAGCGACCTGAATAAAGGACTGCTTGCTGGCGCCTGCCGCCGTGAGGGTCCGGGCCATGACTTCGGACCAGATGCCGAGATCGTGGCTGGTGTAGCCCACTACGGTGTGTTTACCTGTTGTGCCGCTGGATGCGTGCAGCCGGACAATTTCCGCATGAGGCACGGCAAAAAGTCCATACGGGTAATTGTCCCGCATGTCTTGTTTTGTGATAAAAGGAAGTTTGCCGATATCATCCAGACTGCGGATTTCATCAGGCAACAGGCCAGCTCTTTGCAGCTGTTCCCGATAAAAGGGTACCTGCCTGTAGACCCTGCGAATCTGCTGGACCAGTCGCGCAGACTGGACTTCCGTCATCTGTTCCCGTTCCATGGTTTCCATTGGTTTGTTCCAGTACAAGTTGATTTCCTCCCCATCCTACCTTATTTCTATGATGATATAAGCAGAAGAATTTTGCAGAAAAGCTGAAAACAGAAGTATTCTGCAGCCGAATCCCCCTAAATATAGAAAAACCCCAGCAAAAAGTCCACATGGAACTTTCCGCTGGGGTTTTTTATACCCACGGTGTGGCCGGCAAGGCCTTGTGCCGCTCGGACCTGACGCAATGAAGCCGGAACCCAAGGCACACTTCCACAAAATTGCATGTTGTATACAAAATAGTTGTTGGAAGTATTATAACAGTATGGGCCAAGAGTCGCAACAGCAGTTTATCCGATTGCGCCATTCCTGCAAAAGTCGATCGTTCGGGTAATGAAACTGGTTACTGGCACTTGTCGAAGGAAGCTGGGCAGTCGGCAGAAAAAAGGCTTCCCGGGTTTTGTGGGCCGGGAATTCGGTCCACGCCTTTTTTCCGTTGAAAAATAACATTTCAACATGGGGATAACGCTGCAACAGACCGGCGAAATCATTGGCAGCCGGAGATTTGATGGCGCTGTCTGCGCCCCCGGGACGTACGCAGGAATCCAGCACGTCCCAGAGGGCAATGCCCTGGGCCAGCAGAAAACTCACTTTTTCCCCGTAGTCCTTTTGGGGCAGGGCCTGTTCATGGAACAACCGGCCGATGATCCACCAGAAGCGGTTCCCGGGGCCGGCGTAATATTGCTGACGCCGGAGAGATTCCGGGCCCGGTATCGAGCCCAGGATCAGAATTCGGGACGATTCATCAATGACGGGGGCGAGTCCTGTGATTCGCATAGAAATGCTCCATTCTGTTTCGACGCTGCTGATTTTGTGAACAAGCCCATTGTAAGATGATTGTCTGCGATAGTAAATAGGAAATGGTTTTCTGCCAAAAATCCAGTTGCTTTCAAAGGCAAGAGCCTTCTGTATTAAAGTTTTCTGCCAAAAGAGACAGTTGCCTTTGATTTGAGCCGTGCAATTCGTCGGCGAAGAGGGGGGGATTTGCCGGAAAAACAGCATGGATGCTGATTTAAGGGCCAAGCGGCGGATGGAGCATTTTGGGTCGCCCGACAAATTGAAACCGCGAGTCGCAACGAATTCCGACGAAAATCTCTGCAACTGAACTTTTGGCAGAAAACTATTAATGGTTATTTTGCAGGAAGGCCGCAGGGCGTTATAATGAATAAATCAAGCAGGCGAGGAGAGTGTATGCAATGAGAATCGGAGTACTGGGAACCGGCAGAATGGGTCGGATTTTGGCGGAGCGCTTTGCCGTCGGGCACGAAGTTGTTTTGTATGATGTGAACCCGGACAGCGCGAAACCGGTCGCGGAATCACTGGGACTGAAATCGGCGGCTTCGCTGGCGGAACTGGAAGTGGACGCGGCAGTGTTGGCTGTGCCGGATAATGCAATAAAGGCCTGCGTGGAAAACATGAAGGAAACAGCACGGCAATGGAAGGTCTTCAGCATTGCGACAAACATTTCCCGGGAAATGTTGGCGACGTTTGCCGACAGCCGGGTTTCCATCTTGAACGTGAAAATCATCGGCCATGCGGGGGAGATGAGCTATGGGGCCCGTCCTGTGATCGTGGTCGATCAGGTTGAAGATGCACCGGCTCAAACAGCCAGGGAGATCTTTTCCCTTGCAGGGAATGTTGTCGTCGGAGAAGCCGATCAAGTGAAACAGATCAACAGCATTGCGACGGAAGAAGCGCTAAAAGCGGCTGTGGCGGTCGAAGAAGCGCTGCGCAGAGCGGGCGTCGAGGACCCGGACATGGTTAAAAGCGCATTGACGCAGGTGTTGACCGGTGTGGTCAAGGCTTATGCGGTAGACGACCTGGGTCCTTTTGCACGGGGGATCGTACGCGCCTTACGAGACAAATCCGATGGGAATATGGTATAATAACTAATCAAATTTGCGGCGATCTGGCTGCGACGAACTGGAGGGTTTTACACATGGAACAGGGAACTTTTCGGGTAAAGGCCGGGTTGGCGGAAATGCTCAAGGGCGGCGTCATCATGGACGTAACAACGCCTGAACAGGCTAAAATAGCCGAAGAAGCCGGCGCATGCGCAGTAATGGCTTTGGAGCGGGTTCCGGCTGACATCAGGGCAGCCGGTGGCGTGGCGCGCATGGCGGATCCGACCATCGTGAAAAAAATCATGGAAGCGGTCACCATTCCGGTGATGGCGAAATCCCGGATCGGCCACTTTGTCGAGGCGCAGATCCTGGAGTCGCTCGGAGTCGACTATATCGACGAGAGCGAAGTGCTGACCCCGGCCGATGACAAATATCATATCAATAAACATCAGTTCAAGGTTCCGTTTGTCTGCGGCGCCCGCAATCTTGGGGAAGCGCTGCGGCGTATTGCCGAAGGCGCGGCAATGATCCGCACAAAAGGCGAACCCGGCACAGGCAATGTGGTGGAGGCTGTCCGCCATATCCGCATGGTGAATGCGGAAATCAGACAACTGACCAATCTGCCTGATGATGAGGTGGCGAACTTCGCCAAAGAAATCGGAGCACCGCTGGAAGTCGTGCGGGAAGTCAAAAAGCTCGGCAAACTGCCTGTCGTCAATTTTGCCGCTGGTGGCATCGCAACTCCGGCAGATGCGGCTCTGATGATGCAGCTGGGCTGCGACGGAATCTTCGTCGGCTCCGGCGTTTTCAAATCGACTGATCCGGCCAAACGGGCCCGGGCGATTGTCGATGCTACGACCTATTTCAAGGACGCGAAGAAGTTGGCGGAAGTATCGGAAAATCTGGGCGAAGCGATGTCCGGCATTGAAATAGCGAATATTGCGCCGCAGGACCGGATGCAGGACCGCGGCTGGTAAGCCACTCGCTGGAAGGAACAGAGAATAGAATGAAACTTGGAGTATTGGCGCTGCAGGGCGCTTTCCGCGAACACCGCCTCATGCTGGAACATTGCGGGGCGGAAGTAGTGGAAGTGCGCAGTCCGGAACAGCTCGAGGATATACAGGGACTGGTCATTCCCGGCGGCGAAAGCACAACGATCGGCAAGATGATGGTCCGATGGGGACTGTTTGATAAAATCCGCGAGCGGGCTGCGGCAGGAATGGGCATTTACGGAACCTGTGCAGGAATGATCCTGCTCGCGAAGGAAATCATCGGCAGCGACCAGCCGCGCCTGGGACTGATGGATATCACCGTCAGGCGAAATGCTTTCGGCCGTCAGCGGGAAAGTTTTGAAGCAGATCTGGATGTGCCGGATTTTGGCGCAGAGCCTCTCAAGGCGGTCTTTATCCGGGCCCCGTATATTGAGAGGACAGGACAGGATGTCCGGGTGCTGGCCAAAGTAAACGATAAAATCGTGATCGCCCGTCAGGGTAAACTTTTGGCCACGGCATTTCATCCAGAACTTACGAACAGTGAACAGGTCCACCGTTACTTTATCGATATGCTGAAAGACTGAAAAATAACCGCCTGGTTCTTTGGAACAGGCGGTTTTCCTCAAGGAAGGACGGTATATATGGCGGAAGAATGCAAGATGGCCGAAGCATTGCTGAGCGGTTGGCAGGACTTTGCCATTTCACAGGAACAGTTCCGGCACATCGCAGACGATTTTGCTGCGGAGATTTCGGCTGGAATCGCAGGACAGGCTTCTTCGCTCATGATGTTGCCGGCCTTTGTCGGCCGGCCTTCGGGGCGTGAGCGTGGTGGATTTTTGTCACTTGACTTCGGGGGGACCAATGTCCGTGTGGCCGAAGTAACCCTAAACGGCGCCGGTGGCGCGGCTATCGGCGAGATACACAGGGCTCCGCTGAACAATCCGGCAAAAAACTATGATTTTACCCGGCCGGAAGTTCACATCACGGAACTGTTTGATTTTTTGGCGCGCCAGGTGGCGCTATTCGACGACGGTTCGCCAAAGATCCTGGGCCATTCTTTTTCGTTTGCCAGCAGGCAAACTTCGCTGGGACGGGCGGCCCTGGTCGGCTGGACGAAGGAGATCCGGGTCCGCGGAGTCGATGGACAGGATATCAACACGCTATTGGCGGAGGCTTTTGCCAGGCAAGGCTGTTCCAATATTCAGCCGGTGGCTGTGGTCAACGATACGACGGCTACGCTGCTGGCAGCCTCGTATGCCGAGCCGGATGCGGACCTGGGTTCGGTGTGCGGCACAGGGCACAATACCTGTTATTATGAACCCAATGCTGCATGCACCGGCGGAGTGATGGCCTATAACGCCGAATCCGGCGGATTCGACCGGCTGCGCTTTACGGTCGTGGATGACCAGCTGGATGCCGCAAGTGACCATCCGGGAAAACAGCGTCTGGAAAAAATGGTGTCGGGGCGTTATCTCGGAGAAGTGGCGCGCCGGGTGCTTTGGACGGGACACGGTTCCTGCGGTCTGGAGTTTATCGGGCAGTGCGATGCCCTGCGAAAGCCATATGGATTGTCCAGCCAGGATGTTTCCCTGTTTATCGGCGATACAACCGAGGAACTGGAACACATAAAACGCTGGTTGGAAGCAGTGGCGCCGAACGCATCGACTACTACCGCGGAAAGACATTTCATCAGAGAGGTTGCTGTGCTTGCCGCCAACCGGTCGGCCACACTGGCGGCGGCAACGTATGCCGGTTTTCTGCAGCGAATCGATCCGGGAAAAAGCAAAAAGCACTGTATCGGCATCAATGGGTCGTTATATGAAAAAATGCCCGGCTTTGCCGGTAGCATAAAAAAAGCCCTGCAGGACAAGGGCGGCTGGGGCGGTTCGCAGCTGAATTTTTTGGTTGTGGACGAAGCTCCGCTGGTCGGTGCGGCAATCGCCGCGGCGCTGGCTACGGCGGAAGAGGGAGGAATTTGATAATGCAGCGTTGCGGATGGTGTGCGGGGGATGCGCTGTATGAAGCCTATCATGATCAGGAATGGGGCGTACCCCAGCATGACGACAAAGTGCTGTTTGAATTTTTGGTGCTCGAAGGAGCACAGGCCGGACTCAGCTGGATCACCGTACTGAGAAAGCGGCTCCGCTATCGGGAGGTGATGGACGGGTTCGACCCGGCTGCCGTAGTGGAATGGGATGAAAAAAAGATCGATTCGCTGATGCAGGATCCTGGAATTATCCGCAACCGTAGGAAACTGGAGTCCGTAGTCCAGAACGCACGGGCCTTTTTGCGCCTGCAGCAGGAGTTCGGCAGTTTTGACGCATATTTGTGGCGGTTTGTCGATGGGAAACCTCTGCAGAACAACAGAAAGACGCTGAATGAAGTTCCGGCCCAGACGCCTTTGGCAGTGCAGCTGAGCAAGGATCTGAAAAAGCGCGGCTTCAATTTTGTCGGTCCGACGATCTGCTATGCCTTCATGCAGGCTGTCGGCATGGTCAACGACCATGTTGCGACTTGTTACAGGCACAAGGAACTGGGAGGGTAGGCGGCGCATTTTTATCACGCTGCAGGAATCACACATGGAGCGGCGAAGCTTATCATAATGAACAAAACCGATTTATAAGGAGGATTTTGAAATGATCGCAGGACACCTGGCGCACTGGAATACGGAAAAACACCTCTACGCTCCGGCTATTCAAAAAGCAATGGCCTGGCTGCAGGAACACGATCTGGCAAAGATCCCGACAGGTCGCCAGGAGATCGACGGCGACCGCCTGTACGTCATGGTCAACGAATATACATCGGAGCCGAAAGCGGTGCGGCGGGCCGAAGCCCATAGAAAATACGTCGATGTGCAGTACATCGTTTCCGGCGCCGAAATCATCAGCTATGCCCGGCTGCAGGATGGCTACGAAGTGTTGGAGGATAAGCTGGCGGAAAAAGACGTGATTTTCTACAAAAATCCGGCCGACGAGTCCGATATCGTGCTGAGCGCCGGTATGTACGGGATATTCTTTCCCTGGGACGTGCATCGTCCCAACGTGGCGCTGGACCAGCCGGCGCCCATCCGCAAGGTGATTTTGAAAATCAGTATGGACAGCCTGAAATAGAGAGCTTTGTATAGACGAAAAACAGGGGTTGTGTTATTCACAGCCCCTGTTTTTTGCATCTCGGTTTATCCCTTTTTCTAAGCCGGCCGCTGCTGCTTTGCCAATGCAATGCCGCACCCCAGTGCCGCCAGCAGCAGGAGCGCGCCCAAAAATCCAATTCCGGCGGCATAACTGAAGGTATCGCTGATCGCACCGATGACCGGCGGTCCGAATGTCTGCCCGACATCCATCAGCGTGTTCAGAATTCCCAGTGAAGCGCCAAGCTGTCCGGCATGGGCAACATCGGAAGCCAGTGCGCTGGTGCTGGCGGTGATCAGGGCAAAGCCGAGTCCATACGTGAAGATCAAAATGGTGATGGCCGGAATCGACGGCAAGAAGGCCAGCAGGAAGAAAGACAGGCTGCAGGTCAACAGACCGGCGACCATCATCGGCAGGCGGCCAAACGCATCCGAAGCCCGGCCGAAAAGCGGTTTGAACAGGATGATCCCTACCAGCTGCAAGCCGAGCAGCACTCCGATCTGGCCGGTCGGCATACCCAGATGCTTCGCATATAAAGGAAATATCATTTCAAAGGCGCCATAGGCAAAATAGGTGCAGGCTTCCAGGATTCCCACGAATAACAGGGGGCGATAGGTGAGCAGGCCCCATAATTTTTTAAAGAATGAAATGTCTTCCGCATCCTTTTTCACCCTGGCGGCTGCTTTATCTTCGGTTTCCCCGGGCTTACGGAAAAACCAAAGTGCGAAGACCAACGCCAAAATACCGGCGATACCTGCAATCAGGTAGACGCTGGCATATCCTCCCGCTTCGTAAACCGGGCCGCCTACGGTAGGAGCCAGGGCGCGGCCAATAATAGTCGCCGAGGAGTACAGGGACAGATTCTGCCCCGTATTCTTGCCGCTAAAAGCCGCAATCGTAGCCATGGCCACCGGTCCAAAGGCGGCAGTCGCAAAACCGTGATAAAAACGCACGGCTCCCAACCCCAGAGGGTCATATACCAACAGGTACAAAAACGGCGCACTGGCAAAGACAAGGAGCGACCCGACCAGTACCTTCTTGTAGCCGTAGCGGTCCGCCAAATCACCGGCGAGATAGCTGACCAAAATTCCGGGGATGGTCGAGGCCGAAGCGATCCAGCCGATCTGCGCCCCGGTTGCACCCAGACTCTTGGCGAAGATCGGCAAAATGGGAGTTTTTGATATGGTAGAACTGAAGATTGCCAGCGCGCCGCAACAACCGATCATGAGAATCATGCGCAGCCCGCCTGATATTTTATAAATACTTTCACTCCCTTTGGCTTTTGCGGAATTTGTTCCAAAATGATTTTACCATGTAATATGAATCGGGCGAAGTGATCGGGTTGGTGATATTAGCGGCGGGGGGAAGAGACTGATAGCGGTGAAGCGGATTGAGCAAGAAAAGGAACTCACCTGCAATTTTTTTGTAATTATGTTATTTTTTGCACGCAATTTGGCAGGATTTCACAAAGCCGCGAAGAAGCAAATCGGTAGTTCAAATAATGTGGTGGGAGGAAAGCGGGGTGCGTAGAATGGTAAGCTAAGCATATATGAGCGCCCTTTCCTGTGGAATCCGGGCAGATCATATTTTTTGATAGGATGTGACAATGGAGTATGAATATGAGTGTGCACAAACCATTCGTTTCTTTGGTCCTGGCTCTATTCCTAATCGTGACATTCATGGCGCCGGCCTTCGCCGAGAAAACCGGTGATCTGACGGATGAACAAAAGGGTCGACCCAACTTGGTCTGGGATGTCATGGACAGAAAATCGGCGATCATCTACCTGATCAACACCACGCCGTATGATATGGTATACAAAAGCGGCGATTTTAGCGATCAGAGGGGTGATATCGATCATCCTGAGCAAAGCCCGTGGGCCGACCTGGAGCCTTTTATCTTTTCTCCTTCGGGCATCCCGCACAAGATTCCGGCTCGGTCCGGGACTGGGTTTGTCGTTTCCTGGCTGGATACCGCAGCGCCATCCGCCTACAACGACAAAGAAATCAAACAGGACGCCAGCTTGAATTATACGATGAAGAATGTCGATTCTTCCTATCTATATACGCCAAATTGCGGCCCCTTGGTCGGTGATGTGGATATTCACCTGGCCTGGGCCCGGGCAAAGGATAGCACGTCATTGAACAGTACATTGTTTAAGACTGTGCTTCATGCTTCCGCGCTGATTACGGACTCCGTGGAATTTGTCACGGAAGGAAGCGCCAAAGCCCTTTACGGAGCTTTGATCAGCGCTGCGGAGCTAACGGAAGATGCTCTGGAAATCAACGAAAAAAACAACGATACGGACCAGATGTATTTTAGCGCGTATCCTATAGGGAAATCCGGCAATACAACGGAACATCCCACCATTTATACCACAACTCCGCGCGATGATGCGAAAAAAGAAGACAGCAAGACAGCCGCCAAATATGACGCGCTTTATTCGGAACTTGCACCAGCTTCGGGCTGTCCCCAATCCTATATCGTTTCCTCCATGGCCATCCTGAGGGAAAAATCGGCAAGCGACGGGAAACTCGACGGACATTTGCCCATCGTATTCGTCACATTGCTCACCTATCAGGATTGGCAAAGCTATGCGGCTTCCCAAACCCAGGTGAGTTTGCAGGAAAGCGTGGCAGGCAATAAAATTTCCCAGCATTTGCAGCGTGAAAAACGCAAAGGACAGATTGCCTTTGTGAAATTGGCCCATACCTTGAAACCGGCTGAATCACGACTGTTTATCGAAGCCTATCAAGCTTTGCGGTCGCACCAGCGTTTGTCGCATGAACAGGAGAATTTGCTTGCCCGCTTCGCCGTAGCGCTGGAGAAAAACGAAAAGACTCTTCCTGCCGATACCACGCCAAAAAGTCAACTCAACAATACTCCTGTGACGAGGAAGAAATAGGGAAGGAGGGCTAACATCGTGAAAACCAAAGGAAAAATTGTTGCCATTTTGCTTTTCGCCTGCATTCTCTTCACCTATCACCCCGGAAAAGCCCTGGCGGATTGCGCCAAGGACGGGCAGGAAGGCATTTGGCTGGGTACGATCGATATGTTCAGCAAGTACACCTGGACCTTTAGCCTGATCAATTTTACCAAAAGCAATGTGTCCATCGGCGCCAAAGGGTCAACGGAAGGCCACGACCTGGGCAGCGACTTCCCTTACGGCCATGTATATCCGCCGGGAAATTCCACCCCCAAATACGCCTACCCTCCACCTGACCCGTTACCAACGGGCAATGGCGACACGTCCAAGATCGGTCTCACGACCTGGCGAAGCAATTCCCATAATAAAATGTTCCCCGATCATTGCCAGACTACCGTGCCGATTTTGGTGCAAGACGGATCGAATGCCTATAATTTTGCTTTGCTGTTTGCCCAGGATCTCAATTATAATGCGCAAAAAGCGGTGATCGTGAGCCTCGTTCCCCCCTACAAAACGACTACATGGAAATATACCATGAGCAGCGACAACAATGGCTATGCGTCATACGCCCCGCGCAAGAACTCAACCGACAAAGACGCCTACGAGGGAATCCTGGTCGGTATTTCCGACAACTATGTGATTACGCTGTATCGCACTGGTTCCGGTTTGCAAGACAACGGCAAGAATGATCTGATTCTGGTCATTACAGAAAAAACATCCAAGTACGAATATCATGGCAATAAGCTGCAATGGGCCTTGTAGCGGACGGTTTATTCAAGAGGTTTGTTTAAAATGTAATACTGCCTGAAAACTCATGGTTTTTTGATGAATGCACTGCTAAAGCGGCCCTGCAGCATTACACTGCAGGGCCGCTTGTTTCCGCATGTGCCTTTAAAAGCTCCACTGCACCTTGTTGCCGTGGTAATCGAACTTGGGATTCCGTTCGGTGACGACCAGGACCAGGTCGCCGCCTTTTTGGTTGTCCACATCATGGTTCTTGTAGACTGCCAGGACATATTTGTCGGAAATGGCGAACAGGATTCCATCGCCTTCAAAGTTATCCGAAGGGACAGGAGCGGAGGAATAATATCCGTTGTCATTGCTGGTTTTTGTGCTGTATTTCCAGGTAGTCTGCCCGTAAGGCGGCTGCAAGGTAGCCCTTACGCTCCGTTGCGGGCTTCCGTCCGACTGCTGGAATCGGAGGCTGAAATTGTAGGAAGTATCGCTGGAAATCTCGATGGGGACTGTCGCCGTGCAATGATCGGGGAACATTTTGTTATGCGAGTTACTTTTCCAGGTTGTGAGGTTGAGGGTTGTCGTCGTCGAAGTCACGCCTTTCGATTTGCTGTTGGTGGAGTTTCCCGGGGGATACACGGTATTGTAAGGAAAGTTGCTGCCCAAAGTATGGTCGTCCGGCTCGGTGGAACCCTTGGCGCCGGTTTTGATATTGCTGCTGGTCAGGTTGATCAGGCTGAAAGTCCATTTAAAGTCCTGGAATAAGTCATTGGTTCCGATGGCAACGCCGATATTGCCTTCGGAGCAGCCTGCCCACGCCGTGCCGGAAGCAGTCGCAAAAAGGGTCAGGACAAAAAACAATAGAAAAGCGGATCGAAAGGTAGCTTTCATTATGTACTCCTCCTTCCTCATTTACCTGTACGAGCAGGCAAGCTATGCTGTGACGGCGTTGCAAGCGGCTGCAGCTTGCTTGCGTTCTTTTCGAGCGCTTCGGCAAAACGGAGCAGGAAAGCTTCTTCTTCATGGGTCAGGATTTTTTTCTGTTCAATCGCTTTATACGCATTGTCAAACAGCACATGCTCGTTGTGGTTCAACGTGCGGGACAGCTTGATAAAGGCCACCTGTCCCTTTTTCCCCGTGCGCTGCAAATGCTGGGTGATTCGATACCCGGCGGAGCTGGCCTGCATGGTCACTTTTGTCTGCGCCTTCATTGCGGCGACCCAGTCGTCCGAGGTGGCCAGGGTAACGACTACGACCGGCATATTGCCGTTGAGCTTCGAGTCGTCCGCGCTTGTTTCCCGCTGCACCAGAACTGCCGGTATGATATAGGCCTGGGGACATCCTCCGCCGGTCGGGCCGTGCTGCGAGTACAGGCCGTCATACGGGGCGGCTTTTTCGGCAGTCGTTGAGGAACTCGTGTCGGCAGAGTTGTAGACAGCTGGGAAGTTGCCGGTAAGGCTGTTGCTCATCGGCAACACATAGGCGCTGAAGTAGACCTGGTCGCTGCTGCCGCCTCGGTCTGCAATTTCCTTGGAGGTTGCCGCGATCTCTTCCGCGCTGATCAAAAAGCCCATCAGAGGAATCGGATTGATGGGTTCGGCAATAAATTCGATGGAGTCGACGATCAGGGCGGCTCCGCTGACAATCAGCTTGAAGATGTCGCCGTAGAGCGATGTTTGCGTTTCTTTCACCCGGTTGAAGTTCATATGGACCGTTATATCGCCGGTAGTGGGGTTGGGGCAATTGCTGGGAGGCCAGTTTGATACCACTTGTTTCATCGTGTACGCCATGTTTCTGTCAGGAAGCACATTGTTGTCGTTATTGCTGCTGCCCTTTGCGGTGTCCAGCCAGGAAACGACAAAGGATGCGCCGGTTTTCGCAGGAATCTTGTGCGGGATGCCGGAAGGGGTGAATGCGGTCGGAGAGGCCTTGGTGTCTTTTACCTGGGGATCATTGGCCGTATAGTCCGCAAAATCGCTGCTTGCCAGCTCCATATTAAACGGAGTGGTATTGAGGACATGGACAACGACGGTTTCCCTGCTTGTCACGTTCCAGACGACGTTTGGCCGGTCCGGATATTTGGGAGAGGCCAACTCGTCGGCATAAACCGCCGGGACGGAGGTCAGCCCGAGCAGCAGAGTGAGGGCCAGGGACGCGAGAATTTTTCTTAGATCCATGTGCATGCTTGTTTTCACTCCTTTGTATTTATTCCTGGATTCCACAGGAAAGGAAACTGGAGCAGCATTTTCGTTTGACCGGTGACAAAGGAAAATGAGGTGACAAGGGATAATATTAGTATGGGAACCGATTTCTAATAAGCATGAGGAAAGGATGGTTGGGGATGAACGTGGAAAACCCACGCGCCAAAATAACGTATCTGGTTCACAGCGGCTTTTCGCTGGAAACGGCTGGCCGGTACTTTCTGTTCGATTACTGTCCCTCTCTAACGCGGGAGCCCATTACCGGCGAGTATCTGAAAACAAAGGAAAAAGTGTATGTGTTTGTTTCCCACAGTCATGGAGATCATTTTGATCCTGCGATATTGCAGTGGGGCCGGAACAATCCTGCGATTACCTATATTCTGAGCAGTGATATTTATTGCGACAGGAGCAGCATCAACAGCCATGTCATGTCGGCCTACGAAAAGTGGACGGACGGGTCAGTCGAAGTGGAGACTTTTGGATCAACCGACGCGGGAATCTCTTTTTTGGTGAAGGTCGACGGGTTGTCTGTTTTCCATGCCGGAGACCTGAATTGGTGGAAATGGAGCGGAGAAACCCAGGCGGAACAGGACTACGCCGAAAGAATTTTCAAAGAGGAAATCGGCAAAATGGCCGGACGAAAGATTGATGTCGCCTTTTTTCCGGTGGACCGCAGGCTGGAGGAAAACTATTGCCTGGGGGCCGAATATTTTGCGGCCAGGCTGCAGCCCAAGCTGCTTATCCCCATGCACTTTGCCAAAGATTTTGGCGCAACTGCAGCTTTTGCAAAGCGGGCAGGGAAGATTCCGCTGCATACGGTGGAGATTACCCATAAGGGCCAGATTATCGAATTTTGATTTGTTGTGGTACAATAAACAGTATCTGCTCCATCCCCGATGTTTGTTTGTCAATTGGAAAAAGAGGAGAATGAAATATGTCGGAAAGACTCAGTTTGCTTGATGTGCTCCGCGAATACGGAACTCCGCTGGTTACGCTGGAAGTGAAGGCATCGGAACCGGAGTGCCTGAAACTGCGCGAGAAGTTGCTGGAGATCCGCAACGCGAGTACGGGAAAAGAACAGGGATATTTGGAAGTCGCCTGTACTTTTTATGTTGACGTGCATGATATTGACCGCTACTTGTCCGGTGAGCTGCCCAACCTGGCGGAAATTTATGCTTTCCCGGAAGATGTAAAGTCGAGTCAGGAGTAACAAGATGAAGAAAGTAATGCTATTAACCTTCTTATGTATGTTTGCCTTTCAATCCATGATTTTTGCTGCTGCCAGCAGTTCAAAGGGTTCATCGGCTCCCCGGTCTTCACCGGGAGTATCGCATCCAGCCCCGTCTTCGCCGAATGCCGCGCCGGGTTATAAACCTTCCGCTCCGGCGAACAGTTACAATGAAAAAGCGCCTGCGGCAGCCGCCAAACCCCAGCAACCGCAGCCTCCGCAGCAACAATCGACCGGCAGCAGTTTTTTGCGGAATTTGGGAATGATCGGCGGCGGCATGTTACTGGGCGGTATGATCGGCAATATGTTCGGATTTGGTTCGTCAGGCATGTTTTCACAGATTGCGGGTATCCTCGTGAATGTCTTGCTTCTGGGCCTGATTATCATGCTTGTTCGGTACCTATGGAATCGATTTCAGTCCGGCAGGACGCAAAATAATACCAACCGTTTTCAATAATGACGTATAACTGCTTTCGTTTGAAAAACCTCCCATGGCAGAGCTTCTCGTTCTGCCATGGGAGGTTTCCTGTTTGTCTCGGTATTACCTTACCACTTGCCTTTTTTCATATGGCTTTCCAGTTCTGCTTTGGCACGTTGTTTGATGACGTATACTTCATCTTTTGC